>CAZOOL010000048.1:0-10985 GCA_964581405.1 uncultured Oscillospiraceae bacterium
TTGCTCCCGCAACAACTGTCCCCTTCAAAGGGGACAAAACTCTCCACCGAACGAATGGCGGTTCCGAATCCCGACCGTTGCCGCTCGGGGTCGGCAACGGTTTTTAATGTGGATATGCCGCCCGACCGTGGCGGTTCTCTATTCCACTGTAGGGAACGGTCTTGACCGTTCCGTTTCAGCCTTCCCAAAGGGATTGTAACCCTGTTCAGTCTGTTGTTGTCGGCTGATTGGATATGGCGGGCGGATAATATCCGCCCCTACGGTGGAAAACGATGTGATCGGGCGGCTCGGCTGTGGTGGCTTGATATCACAACGTATGGCGGGGGCTTGCTCCCGCAGCGCCATTAAATACGGCCGTATATTATTAAATATATATTGCAAGTTAAATTGCGTTTTGCTATAATGATTATGTATTTATACTCAATAGGTGTGTCCATTTTGAAAAGAAGGAGGCTTTTTTGTTGAAAAAGAAAATTGACCTTCTTGAAATAGCGCTTATTGCCTTTATGGCGATAATGGTGATATTCACCGTAATGTCGGCGGCTTATGACAAAAAGATTTTTATTATCCAGCTCGTCATAACCGCGGCGGCTCTCGCCTTCGGGTTCTGGAGGCTTTTTTCGGCAAGGCGCGATTCCAGGAAATTTCTCGAATTTATCAGCGGAAGGCTCGGCGCGGTAAAGAGTGACGCGCTGATAAAATTCCCGCTTCCCGTTGCCGTTACCAACGAAGCCGGGGAAATAATCTGGACGAACAGCCTTTTCCATGAAAACGTAATGAAAGGCGACGAGGCTTTTGGGAAAAAGGCCGACGAGCTTTTTGAAAATTACGATTCAGAAAAGATTTTCACCCCCGGCGGCTGCGAGGTTGAATGCAAGGACGGAAGCTATTCCGTCTGCGCCGCAACCTCCGACGAGATGGGCGAAAGGCTTTTTGCCCTTTATTTCGTTGATAAGACCAACGAAAGAAAAGTTGAAAAGCTTTATGACGAAAGCCGTCCGGCGGTGCTTTCCATTGCCCTCGATAACCTTGAGGAGCTTTTTGCCAACTGCAGGGAAAGTGAAAAAAGCTGGATCAAAGGCGAAGTCGAAAAACTTTTCGAGGATTTCGTCGCGGAAAACCATGCTTTCCTCAAAAGGAATTCCAGCTCCAAATACGTTGCCGTGGTTGAGGAAAAATATCTCCGGAGGATGGAAGAGGACCGCTTTTCCATTCTCGACAGGGCGAGAAAGATACTCACCAGCGACGACCTTCCGGTAACTCTTTCCATCGGTGTCGCAAGGGGAGATTATTCCCTCGACAAGCTGAATGAAATTTCCCTCCAGGCGCTCGAAATGGCTCTCGGCCGCGGCGGAGATCAGGCCGCGGTAAAGAGCATCAACGGCTATGAATTTTACGGCGGATATGCAAAAGGCGTTGAAAAGCGAACCAAGGTCAAAACCCGTGTTATTGCCGCGGCCCTTTGCGACCTTATCGAATCCTGCTCCAACGTGCTCGTTATGGGTCACCGCTTCGGCGACCTTGACTGCATAGGCGCCGCCATCGGCATGGCGGAAGCGGCCCGCGATATGGAAAAAAGCGCCCATATCGTCGTCAACCGCGAAACCTGCCTTGCGAAGCCCCTTATTGATAAAACCGAAAAGGCCGGCAACCTTGAGCTGTTCATCTCCCCGGAGGAGGCTATGGAGCTTATCAATGAGGAAACACTTCTCATTATTGTTGATACCCACCTGCGGAGCCTTCTTGAATCTCAGGATATTTATTCGAAATGCCGCAGCGTGGTAGTAATCGACCACCACCGCAGAATGATAGGCAGTATCGACAACGCGGTGATCTTCTATCACGAGCCTTATGCTTCATCCGCTTCCGAAATGGTTACGGAGCTTCTCCAGTATTTTGACAGCCGGTGCAAAATTTCAAAGGCGGAGGCGGAAGCCCTTCTTTCCGGAATAATGCTTGATACAAAGAGCTTTTCCATGCGCGCCGGAGTCCGCACCTTTGAAGCGGCGGCATACCTCAAGAAAATGGGCGCGGATACGGTTCGGGTAAAGGAACTTTTCAGCGGAAGCCTTCAAAGCTATCAGCACCGCTCGAAAATCGTTTCCACCGCGGAAATTTACCGCGGCTGTGCTCTTTCTTTTGCAAAATCTTATGACGACATCGGACTTGTGGCACCCCAGGCGGCGGATGAGCTCCTGACCATCAGAGGGGTCGCTTCCTCCGTTGTTATGTATAAAACCCCGGTGGGCGTTTCCTTTTCCGCGAGGAGCCTTGGCGGAATGAACGTACAGGTGATAATGGAAGCCCTCGGCGGCGGCGGTCACCAGACTATGGCCGGTGCCCAGATCCCGGATATCACCCCCCAGGAAGCAAAGGAAAAGCTTCTTGCCGCCATTGATGATTACTATGAAAAAGCCGCAGGTCATGCGGATGAATGATTTACCGCCCCTGTTAAGGAAAGCAAATTCAAAACATTCCGAAAGGAGTTATATATTATGAAAGTTATTCTTCTTGAAGACGTAAAAGGTTCCGGCAAAAAAGGCGAGCTTATCAATGCTTCCGACGGTTACGCAAGGAACTTCCTTCTCCCCAAAAAACTCGCTATGGAGGCAACCCCCCAGGCGCTGAACGAACTTAAACAGAAAGAAGCCGCAAAGGAACGCCGCCTTGCCCTCGAAAAACAGGCGGCGATGGATTCCGCCGCGGTCATCAAAGAAAAAACCGTTAAAATGACCGGCGCCGCCGGTTCCAACGGCAAGCTTTTCGGTTCCATCACTGCCGCGGACGTTGCCGCTGAAATCAAAAAACAGTTCGGCATCGAGGTCGATAAGAAAAAGGTATCCCTTGAAAGCGATATCAAATCCTTCGGCACCTTCAATGCCGAAGTAAAATTCGGTCACGGCGTTTCCGCAAGGATCTACGTTCTTGTTTCCGAATAAATTTAAAGCCTCCCTTGCCTAAAGGGAGGTGGCACGCCGAAGGCGTGGCGGAGGGATATGATGGAAAGAAAGCAAAATGCTTTGCTTACGGAAAGGGCAAAAGATTTGCGAAGGAATATGACCAAAGAGGAAAAACGTCTTTGGTATGACTTTCTGAAAGATTATCCCATACGTTTTTTTACGGCAAAAAGTTATTGATAATTATATTGCGGATTTTTATTGCCATTCAGCAAGATTGATAATTGAGCTTGACGGAAGTCAGCATTATAACGGTGAAGGGCTTTTGAAAGACAAAATCCGTACGGAAAGAATAAAAAACGTGATTTAACGGTTATGCGGATTCCCAACAGTGAAATAAACAATAATTTTGAAGGGATTTGCAAATATATTGATGACTTTATAAAAAGTATCCCCCAGTCAGCTTCGCTGACAGCCCCCTTCAGGCAAGGAGGCCTATACAGAGAGGTGAAAAATTTTGGAAAACGATAATCCGCTTTTGCTCGGAATGGATCTGCCTTACAGCCTTGAGGCGGAGCAGAGCGTTTTGGGTGCGGTTCTTGTGGAACCGGGCTGTCTTTCCGAACTGGTCGAAAGGCTCCGTCCGGACAGTTTCTATCGCCCCCAGCATAAAGCACTTTTCAGCGAAATGGTACGCATGTTCACCGCCGGTGAACCTGTTGACTTCATAACCCTTCTTGAAGCGGCGAAGGAAGAGGAAATCTTCCAAACCGAACAGGAAGCGAAAATCTATCTTTCCCACCTTATGGAAATCGTTCCTTCCGTGCGGAACCTCGGCGCCTATGTCGATATAATCCTTGATAAGCAGCTTACGAGGAATCTTATCGAAATTTCCGGCGGGATTCTTAATGAGGCAAGGGAAAGCGGCGCGGAAGGAAAGCTCCTTCTGGATTCCGCAGAACAGAAAATCTATGATATCCGCCAGGGCAGGGACGCAAGGGGACTCGTTCCCATCAGCGACACCCTTATCGAAGCCTATGACCGCATAAATAAGCTTTCCGGCGAGGACAGGGAAGAATACCTCGGACTCAAAACCGGCTATTCCGCGGTTGACGCAAAGCTCGGCGGACTCAACAAATCGGACCTTGTAATCATCGCGGCCCGTCCGGGCCTTGGCAAAACGAGCTTCGCCCTCAATATTGCGGGCAAGGTCGCCATGAAAGCGAAAAAGAACGTGGCGATTTTCTCTCTGGAAATGAGTTCCGAGCAGATAACCTCCCGTATGCTTTCCTGCGAAGCCATGGTCGAAAGCTGGAAGCTCCGTATAGGCTCCCTTGAGGCTTCCGACTGGACAAGGCTTGCGGAAGCGGCGCAGATGCTCAACAAGGCGAATATCCTTATCGACGATACCGCCGGCATCACCGTTTCGGAGATGAAAGCGAAGCTCCGCAGGGTCAGGAATCTCGACCTCGTTATCATCGACTATCTCCAGCTTATGTCCTCCGGCAAGCGCAGCGACAACCGCGTTCAGGAAGTTTCCGAAATGACGAGGAACCTTAAGCTGATGGCGAAGGAGCTGAACGTTCCGGTAATCGTTCTTTCCCAGCTTTCCCGTGGAACCGAAAGCAGACAGGGGCATAAGCCAATGCTTTCCGACCTTCGTGAATCCGGTTCCATCGAGCAGGATGCGGATATCGTAATGTTCCTTTACCGCGAATCCTATTATCAGCAGCAGGAGGGCGTTGCAACCCCCGAAGCCGATACCGTTGAGGTAATCGTTGCGAAAAACCGCCACGGCGAAACCGGTACGGCGACCCTTTGCTGGGACGGACAGTTCACCAAGTTCACCACTTTGGAGGAGGACAGATGAGCACCGAGCCTCTTGACCTTGAAGCGGTAAAAAGGGTTATCAAAAGTCATTCGATGCTCGAAAACGGCGGCAAAGTTGTTGCGGCGGTTTCCGGCGGATGTGATTCCTCGGTTCTTCTGCATATCCTTTGGCGCCTGAGCACGGAAATGGGGCTCGAAATTATCTGTGCCCATATAAATCACAACCTGCGCGGCGAGGAAAGCGACAGGGACGAGCGGTTTGTGCGTTCCCTTTGCGAAAAATACGGCATGGAATGCCGGGTTTTGAGCGTGAACGCGGCAGAATACGCGAATGAGCACGGCATGAGCACCGAAGAAGCGGGAAGGAAGCTCCGCTATGAGTTCTTTGAGCATTGCGCCGGCGAGCTTGGCGAAAACGCAAAAATTGCCACAGCACACAGTCTTTCGGACTGTGCCGAAACCTATATTTTCAATTCCGCCCGGGGCGCGGCTCTTTCCGGGATCTGCGGTATTCCGCCGGTTCGGGGAAGAATAATCCGTCCGCTCATTGAATTTTCTAGGGAGCAGATAGAGGGTTATGCGAATGAGCACGGGCTCGGTTACGTCACGGACAGCACCAACCTTACGGACGAATACACCCGCAACAGGATACGCCACGGCGTTATTCCGGTGATGAGGGAAATAAATCCCGGCTTCGAAAAAGCTTTTTTGCGCCTTTCAAAGAACCTTTCGGAAACGAGGGACTTCATAGATTCCGAAGCGGCGGTCCTGCTCGAAAAAGCAAGGACCGAAGCGGGATTTGACGGCAATATCGTTGCGAAGGCGCACCCGGCTTTGAGAAACAGGGCCGCAGCCATGATTCTTGAAAATTTCGGATTCGCTTTTGATTACGAAAGAACCCTCCGTCTGGGCGAAAGACTCGGAAAAGAGGACTTCAAGGAGGAACTTTCGAGGGACGAATATCTCGTCCAGCGGCGGGGCATCGTTTCAAAGGAGCGAAAGCTCCCGGCTTCCGAAAAGATCGAACCGGTTCCTTTCGGAACAGGCGGAATCGCCCTTTCGCCGGAAAAAACGGCAGAAATCGAAATTCTGACACATGAAGCCTTTGAAAATTCATATAAATTTAATAATTATGTATTAAAAGATACATTTGATTTTGATAAAATACAGGGCAGAGCCGTTATCCGTTCCAGAATGGAAGGCGATAAAGCCGATATCCACGGCGGAACAAAAACGCTGAAAAAGCTCTTCATCGAAGAAAAAATACCCGCGGAAAAGAGAAATTCCGTTGCGGTGATTGCGGATGAGGAAGGCGTCCTGTGGGTCGAAGGACTCGGAAGCGCAAAGCGCGCGAGAACTTCGGAAAAAACAGTAAATGTGGCGGCGATAAAAATCCGCCATAATAATAAAGAAAATTAATGCGGAGGATGCGGCAAAATGTATAACATGGAAGACGACATCGAAAGAATCCTTATTTCTGAAAAGGACATCAAAAAAGCGGTAAAGAAAATGGGCAAGGCCATCAGCAAGGATTATGCTGACAAAAACCTTATGCTCGTTGCGGTACTCAAAGGCTCCGTAATGATTATGGCTGACCTTATGAGGGCCATTACCATTCCGGTAAACATTGACTTCATGTCCGTTTCCAGCTATGGCGGCGGCACGAAAACCAGCGGCGTTGTAAAAATAATCAAGGACCTTGACCACGACCTTTCCGGAAAAGACGTCCTTATAGTCGAGGATATCCTTGACAGCGGAATGACCCTTGCTTATCTTACCAACCTTCTTCGCCAGAGAAACGTTTCCTCCATTAAGGTTGCGACCCTTCTTGATAAGCCCGACCGCCGCGTTGCGGATATCACCCCGGATTACTGCTGCTTCACAGTTCCGGATGAATTCGTCGTGGGCTACGGACTTGACTATGACCAGAAATACCGTAATCTTCCCTATGTCGGAATCCTTAAACCGGAAGTTTACACAAAATAAAATGTATTCCCCTTTAACGAGGGGCGCATAATATCAAATCGGAGTTGATCATTTGAGCAATAAGGTAAAAAACATTATTTCCTACGTTGCGGCAATTCTTCTGCTTCTGTTTCTGACCTCCCTTATGTTCACCATGAACCAGGAGGAAACGGTCGAACTCAAGTATTACGAAGTGCTCGAAATGTTTGAAAAAGCCGAAGTCGAAAGCTATACCCTCGACCTCGGAACGGGCGAGCTTACACTCGTCAAAAAAACCGCAGAGGGCGAAGAAAAGGGCGAGACCATCGAATATACCGTTCCGAACGTTTCTGTTTTCCTCGGCGATATCGACATAATCAACGAGCAGAACGGATATTCAGCAACGGAAATGCAGCCGGATTATCTTCCCATCCAGGAAACTCCCTGGTGGGTATCCATGCTACCGACGGTTCTCCTCATCGGCGCAATGGCGATTTTTTGGTATTTCATGATGCGCCAGCAGGGCGGCGGCGGAAAAGTAATGGATTTCGCCAAGGCGAAATATAAGGATAAAAACGGCGATAAACCCACGACCTTTGCGGACGTTGCGGGCTGCACCGAGGAAAAAGAGGAGCTTGAGGAAATCGTTGAATTCCTCAAACACCCGAACCGCTTCAACACTCTCGGCGCGAGAATCCCGAAAGGCGTTCTTCTTATGGGACAGCCCGGTACAGGCAAAACCCTTCTCGCAAGGGCTGTTGCGGGTGAAGCGGGAGTTCCGTTCTTTTCCATTTCCGGTTCCGATTTTGTCGAGATGTTCGTCGGCGTCGGCGCAAGCCGTGTTCGCGACCTTTTCGGGGAAGCGAAGAAAAACGCTCCGGCGATAGTTTTTATTGATGAAATCGACGCCGTGGGCCGCCAGAGAGGCGCAGGTCTCGGCGGCGGACATGATGAGCGTGAACAGACCCTTAACCAGCTTCTCGTCGAGATGGACGGCTTTGGCAACAACACCGGTATCATCGTTATGGCGGCGACCAACCGCGCGGATATCCTTGACCCGGCGCTTCTCCGTCCCGGTCGTTTTGACCGCCAGATAGTCGTCGGCGCTCCGGACGTTGAGGGACGCGAGGCAATACTCAAAATCCATACCAAGAACAAGCCCCTCGGACCGGACGTTGACCTCAACGTAATTGCGAAATCCACCGCTGGATTCACCGGCGCGGAGCTTGAAAACCTTGCGAACGAGGCGGCCCTTCTTGCCGCAAGACGCAAGAAAAAAGCCATCACCATGAAGGAAATAGAGGAAGCGACCATCAAGGTCGTTGCCGGACCGGAAAAGCGTTCCAGAAAGGTAAACGATAAAGATAAACGCCTTACTTCCTATCACGAAGCGGGTCATGCCGTTGTCACTTATTTCTGCAAGACTCAGGACCCGGTCCACGAAATTTCCATCGTGCCGAGAGGCTATGCCGGCGGCTATACCATGAGTCTTCCCGTTGAGGACAGAAATTACGTGACCAAAGGATATATGGAGGAGGAGCTTTGCACCCTTCTCGGCGGCCGCGTTGCGGAGGCAATAGTCCTCGGCGATATTTCCACCGGTGCTTCCAATGATATAGAGCGCGCCACCAGGATCGCGAGAAACATGGTGACACGCTACGGCTTCAGTGAAAAGCTCGGCCCCATCGTATATGGCTCCGACGAAAACGAAGTTTTCCTCGGAAGGGATTACGGACAAAGCAAACACTATTCCGATGAGGTCGCTTCCGATATCGACAACGAAATCAGAAGCTTCATAGATTCCGCCTATGCAAAGACCGAAGCTATCCTCCGCGCACACCGCGACAAGCTCGATGCTGTCGCCGCGGTTCTTATGGATAAAGAAAAGGTCACCGGCGAGGAGTTCGAGAAGATCATGAACCCCGCACCCGCCGAAGAACCGGCACCGGAAACCGTTCCGGAAGAGCCGGCAGAAGAAACGATATCCGCTCCCGAATCCGCGGAAGAATAAGAAAACGAGAGGTGTTCCGCAAGGGATGCCTCTTTTCTTTATGCGGATTTTGTGCGGCAACCAAAGGTTGCCGCCGAAGTTGCTTGTATCCGGCGGCAAAACATAGTAAAATTAAATCATAAAGGAGGCGAAAATATGGATTTGGGTAAAAAGATTTCCGAACTTCGGAAGGGAAAAGGTATCTCGCAGGAAAAGCTGGCGGAACTGATCGGCGTTTCGCGCCAGGCGGTAACGAAATGGGAAAGCGGAAAATCAAATCCGGATACGGAAAATCTTGTGCGGCTCGGGGAGGTTTTCGGCTGTTCCGTTGACGAACTTTGCGAAAACGCGCCGAAAGAAAAGCCTGTGCCGAAAATTCACCCGGGCGGACATTTTCTTTGCCTCGCTTCGATTCTTATAGTTGCCGCCTATTGCATTATCGGCGGAACAAGCGGAAATTTTAACGCTGAAACGCTCATTATGCTTATCATTCTTGCGGTTCCGATGCATTGTTTCACCCATCTCGCTTTTTGGGGAATGGTGAAAAGCGGCGAATTTTCAATGCTTGCCGGATATGATTCGGAAATAAAATACGATACGGAAAATCTTAAAAGATACGTTTCCGGGCTGGATTTTATGCTTGGATTCGAAAGCGCTTCGTATATTCTCCTTATGGCAATAACGGCGCTTATCGTCCCGGAATTCGGAATCCAATATATCCTGATTTTCGGATATATAATTTCATTCGTTGCCGGGATTTTCTTCATGGGATATAAATTCGGCGATAAAATCTACGCCGACCCGAAGGATGCGGAAAAGGCAAAAAGGGGCAGTATTTCTTCGGCTATAATGGTCGGGGAAATTCTGATTGCCTGCGGAGCATTCGTTTTTGCTTTTGAGCAAAAAGGTTACAGGAACAATACCCTTGAGCCGTTCCCGATGCTCGGAATGATGTTCCTTTCGATAATTACGGCGCTTGCCGGCTATCTCGTCGAAGCCAAAAGGCTCAAAAAAGCCGATGAGCACGCGCCTTTGTTCGGAAAGGCGTTTGTCGTGCTCAACATTGCGGCATTGATCATGCTGGTGCTCATGGTATTTATGTGAATGCTTTTCGGGGAATAATTTGTCTTTAATTTTGCCCCGGAATATGTTACAATATATTTCTCAATCCCATCAAAAGGAAGGTAAAAAATGAATCAGAAGGAACTCAACGAAATTCGCCGGAGACTGGCGCTCGATAAAAACTGCATGAGCAAGGTTTACGGCTGTTTTGTCAACAGAACGAAAGAAATAATAGCGTATATCGAAGAACCCTTTGCAGTAATGCCCCAATCCGAAGGCGAACGCTATATGGCGCTGCTCAAAAAAGCGCTTTCCGGTTCCCTCGGTAAAAACCTTATAGATATAGAGTTTTCCACCCAGCAGGTCATGGAAGGGGAGGAACACAAGCTCCTTATGGATATCCGCAGGGATATAGACAGCGCCGAGCTTCGGGAACGGCTTTATCAGAAGATAATTCCGGCGGTGAACCTCGATTCCAACTATGTGATTCTTCTCGGTGCGGATCGCTATGACGTGCCTTTCAAGGGCACGGACGATCTTTCCATGGAGGACGCTTCTGAAACGGTTTTTAATTATTTCGTATGTTCCGTTTGCCCGGTGAACGAAAGCAAAACCGAGCTCGGCTACGTCATCGACCAGAGCGCTTTTCACAACTGCACATTCCCCCAGACTGTTGCGGCGCCGGAAATGGGCTTTATGTTCCCTTGTTTTGATGACAGGGCGACAAACATTTACAACGCTCTTTTTTATACCAAAAACACCGATATGATGGAGCAGGAATTCATAGATTCCGTTTTCAAAACGGAAATTCCGATGTCCGCCGGCGAGCAGAAAATGACCTTTCAGGAGGTGCTCACCGAAACGCTGGAGGAGGACTGCTCCTTCGATATAATCCAGGCGGTACATGAGCAGATCTGTGAGCGCATTGTTGAGCACAAGGAGAGCAAGAACCCCCAGCCCCTCGACCTCAGCAGCCGGGACGTGGGCGACATTCTTGAATCCAGCGGAGTCGCAAAGGAAAAGGTGGAAACCTTCAAAGAAAAGGTAAAAAAACAGTTCGGCGAAGGTAAGCCCCTGAAGCCCCAGAACATCATTGAAAGCAAAAAGTTCGAGGTCGTTACCCCGCAGGTGAAAATTTCCGTCGCGCCGGAATTTTCCTACCTTGTGGAAACAAAGGTCATAAACGGAAGAAAATATCTGATGATTCCCGCGGACGAAGGCGTTGAGGTAAACGGAGTTTCCGTAAGGATAACGGAATGAAA
>CAZOOL010000049.1:0-10878 GCA_964581405.1 uncultured Oscillospiraceae bacterium
GAAAACGCCCTTCAAAACGTAAAAAGCGTACACGCTGCCGGGTGTTCCCGATGGCAAAAAAACGGTTTTCAATATACCAAATTATTGTTTATCGCACCAATGTGCAGAACGTGGTTGTAGGGGCGGCCCTGTGTGGCCGCCCGAAAAAACAACGCGAAAATGTTAAAAACGGGCGGCCACACAGGGCCGCCCCTACGACGTTCCCGATAATGCGTTGCAAAACCAAACAACAATTTATCGCATCAAAAAATCCCGTCTTTCCGAAAAAAGACGGGATTTTTTTATTCTTCGAGTTCCCTCATTATATTTTCTTTTATCCTTTTCATAATCGGCTCAATGTAATCCAGTTCGCCGCTTTCAAGAAGAACAGCCGCGCCATAGGCAATGCTCCGCACAACGTATCCCCTGTCCTCCCGTTCTTCCTTTTCCATTTCCGGGAAGCACCGCGGAATCAGCTCCCCGACTTTTTCCGCAAGCGGAAGATTTTTTCCGGAAAGCATGAGCACCGCCCTGAAGTGCGGGTTCGCAATACAAAAACGGATATACGCCATGCAGCTTTCCGCAAGGCAGGTTTTCGGTTCCGGATAAACCGCCGCAACCTGATCCAGCAGAAGGTTCAGCTGGTTTCTGATATAGCCGAAAACGGCATCAATAAGCGCTTCCTTGCTTTTAAAGTGTTTATATGGCGCCGCGCAGGAGATATTACAGGCCGCCGCAACCCTCCGGAGGGAAAAATCCGCGATCCCGTGGATCTGAAGCTCCTCTATGCCTGCTTTTATAAGCTGTTCGTGAACCGATGCGGAACCAAGCTCCTCGTCCATTTCAAAAAACCTCCGTTTCCGTTTTTCAGCTATATCCATTATACCACCGGAAAAATTTATTTCAATTATTGACATTTTACTAATATAGGTATATTATTAATTATATTATCCTTTGGTTAACATTGTTAACCAAACCACCCGGAGGTACCATATGAACACCGAAAGAATGCGTTCCCTCGGCGAAAAGCGCTCCGTTATCCGCGAGCTTTTTGAATACGGAAACAGACGCAAAGCCGAAATAGGCAAAGAAAACGTCTTTGATTTCAGCATTGGAAATCCGAGCGTTCCCGCTCCGAGGGAGCTTACCGATGAACTTTGCCGCATCCTCACCGAGGAAGACCCACTTGCAGTTCACGGCTATACTTCCGCCCCTGGCGACCCTGCGGCGCGAAAAGCCGTTGCAGATGACCTCAATGCACGGTTCGGTACCTCTTTCGGCCCCGAAAACATCTATATGACCTGCGGCGCCGCCGCTTCCCTCACCATTTCCCTTTCCGCCTTGGTAAAGGACGGCGAGGAAGTCATACTTTTTGCTCCGTTCTTTCCCGAATACACCGTTTTTGTCGAAACCGCAGGCGGCAAACCCGTAACCGTTCCCTGCAAATGGCCGGATTTCCGGATAGATTTTGATAAGCTGTCGGAAACAATAAACGAAAAAACCGCAGCCGTTATAATCAATTCCCCGAATAATCCCTCCGGAGCGGTTTTCTCCGAAGAAAGCATCAGAAAACTCGGGGAAGTGCTTTCCGCGGCGGAAGAAAAATTCAACAGAAAAATTTACCTAATTTCGGACGAACCCTACCGCGAGCTCGTTTACGGCGGCATAAAAGTTCCTTTCGTCACAAAATATTATAGGGATACGGTAATCTGCTATTCCTGGAGCAAATCCCTTTCTCTCCCGGGCGAGCGCATCGGCTATATCCTCGTTTCGCCGGAAAATCCGGAATGGAAAGCGGTCTATGCCGGAATATGCGGTGCCGGAAGGGCTCTCGGTTTTGTCTGCGCGCCGGCTCTTTTCCAGCATATGATCCCGAAATGCGTCGGAATGACCGCGGATATATCCGTATATGAGAAAAACCGCGATCTTCTTTACGGAGCTCTTACCGAAATGGGCTTCGAGGCTGTCCGTCCGGAGGGAGCCTTCTATCTCTTTGTGAAATCCCCGGAACCGGATGCAAACGCCTTCAGCGAAAAAGCGAAAAAATACGAAATCCTTTTCGTCCCGAGCGACGATTTCGGAATGGAGGGCTTTGTCCGCATTTCCTACTGCGTTTCAACGAAGCAGATAGAGCGTTCCCTTCCTTCCTTCAAAAAACTTGCGGAGGAATATTTCAGATGAACAAACTTGAAGAAGCAAGAAAAAGCATAAATGAAATAGATAAGGAAATGGCTTCGCTTTTCGTAAAGCGTATGGAAGCCGCAAGACTCATTTCCGAATATAAAATGGAACGCGGGCTTCCTATCCTTGACCAAAGCCGCGAAAACGAGCTCATCGCCAAAAATTCCGGCTTCGTGGAGGACGAAACCCTCCGCTCCTATTACGTCAATTTTCTCAAGGATACCATGGGCATCTCCCGCAAATACCAGCAGATGCTTCAGGAAGGGCTCAAAGTTGCATACAGCGGCGTTGAAGGCGCATTTGCCAACATTGCCGCAAAGAACATCTTTCCTGACGCGAAGCAAATACCCTTCGGCGATTTCACTTCCGCCTATGAATCCGTCGTGAACGGCGAATGTGACTGCGCCGTTCTCCCCATCGAAAACAGCTATGCCGGCGAAGTTTCCCAGGTCATCGACCTTATGTTCCAGGGCGGGCTTTATATCAACGGCATCTACGACCTGGAGGTCACCCATAATCTTCTCGGACTTCCCGGCGCGACGGTTGACGATATCAAAACCGTCATAAGCCACCCCCAGGCTCTTGAACAATGTGCGAAGTTTATCAAAAAGCATGATTTTGAAGCGGTTCGCGCCAATAATACCGCCATTGCAGCCCAAAACGTCGTGGAACGCGGCGATAAATCCGTCGCCGCCATCGCGAGCCGCGACACCGCAAAACTTTACGGACTGAAAGTTCTCGAACGCCGCATCAACGAAAGCAGCCAGAATACCACCCGCTTCGCCGTTTTCAGCCGTGCGGAAAGTCTTCCCGATTATAAGGAAACAGACCGCCAGTTCATTATGGTTTTCACCGTCCGCAACGAAGCCGGCGCCCTTGCCCAGGCTATCAATATCATCGGCGACTGCGGATTCAATATGCGTACCCTCCGAAGCCGCCCTATGAAGCAGCTAATGTGGAAATATTATTTCTACGTGGAAGCGGACGGCAACGCCTACAGCGAAAACGGAAAACGCATGATGAAGGAACTTTCCCAGTATTGCGACCATCTCCGCATAATCGGTTCCTTCCCCCACGAAAAGAAATTATAAAATGTGCGGATAATATCCGCCCCTACGGTTAATGCGTTGCGTTCCTCCTATGTACGGCAGGGGCGGCAACCTGCCGCCCGAAAAAGCAACCTTTTTGAATAAGGAGCGATATCCATGATAATCCCCGTAAATCTCCCCATAGGGAGCTATAACATAACGATCGAGCGCGGCGTGCTCAAAAAAGCCGGCTCGGTGCTCAACCTCGAAAGACGCGTGCTCATCGTAACGGATTCCGGCGTTCCGAAGGAATATGCAAAAACCGTTGCCGCCCAGTGCAAAGCTCCTTTTATCGAAACGGTTCCCATGGGCGAAGAAAGCAAAAGCCTCGCGGTTTTTGAAAAGCTCTGTTCCTCTCTCCTTGAGCACGGCTTCACCAGAAGCGACTGCGTCGTTGCCGTGGGCGGCGGAGTGGTCGGCGATCTTTCCGGTTTCGTTGCCGCAAGCTATATGCGCGGCATTGATTTTTATAATATCCCCACAACCGTTCTTTCACAGGTGGATTCCTCCGTCGGCGGGAAAACCGCCGTCAACTTCGGAAAAATCAAAAACATCGTCGGCGCTTTCTATCAGCCGAAGGCGGTTCTCATTGACCCGGATACCCTTTCGACCCTTTCCGAAAGGCATTTTTCAAACGGCCTTGCGGAAGCGGTCAAAATGTCCCTCACCTTTGATAAGGAACTTTTCAGGCTTTTTGAAACCTCCGATGCCCATGAAAACATTGAAACGATAATTGAGCGTTCCGTAAAATCCAAACGCGACGTGGTCGAACAGGACGAAAAAGAGGCCGGACTTCGCAAGGTGCTCAATTTCGGTCACACCATGGGTCACGCCATCGAAAGCGTCGAGGAACTCGGCGGACTTTATCACGGCGAATGTGTCGCCCTCGGAATGATCCCCATGTGCGCTCCCGAAATCCGTGAAAGGCTTATTCCGGTCCTCAAAAAGCTGAACCTTCCGACGGAATACCGCGGCGATATGGATAAGCTCATTGCCGCCGCTTCCCACGATAAGAAATTTTCCGGCGAAAAAGTCACCGTAATAACCCTTCCCGAAACGGAACGCTTCGAGATGGAGGAATGGACCACCGCCGAACTTTTTGAACGCATGAAGGAGTTTTTCGCATGAAAGATACATTCGGACAGAGCGTTTCGCTCACCCTTACAGGCGAAAGCCACGGTGCGGGAATAGTCGCCGTCCTTTCGGGAATGGCTCCCGGAATTGCCGTTGACGAGGCTTTCATCGCCGATCAGCTTACGAAAAGGCGCCCCGCCGGCGCCATTTCCACTTCCCGTCAGGAAGGTGACAAATTCGAGATTTTGAGCGGCGTTTTTAACGGCTTCACCACGGGAACGCCCATTGCAATTCTGATCCGCAACGAAAACACCAAAAGCAAGGATTATTCCGAAATCGCCGTAACCGCAAGACCCGGCCACGCGGATTATACCGCCCAGTGCAAATATCACGGATTTCAGGATTACCGCGGCGGCGGACATTTTTCCGGAAGAATAACCGCGGGAATAGTCGCCGCAGGCGCTATCTGCACCTCCGCTCTTGCAAAAAAAGGCATTAAAATCGGTACCCATATCGCAAAATGCGCCGGAATTTCCGACAGAAGCTTTTGCGACATCGAAACTGATATTGATAATCTGAACAACAAGCTTTTCGCCGTTCTTGATGAATCCGCCGGAGAGAAAATGGAAAAAGCCATCCTCGCGGCAAAAAACGACCGGGATTCCGTGGGCGGCATTCTCGAAACCGCAATAACCGGCGTTCCCGCCGGAATCGGCGAACCGTATTTTGACAGCATAGAAAGCCTGCTCGCCCATATGCTTTTCAGTATTCCCGCCGTCAAGGGCGTTGAATTCGGCGCCGGCTTTGCCATAGCGGATATGCGCGGAAGCGAAGCAAACGATGCCTTCCGCATGGGCGAAAACGGCGGCGTCACCACAAAAACCAATCATAACGGCGGAATCAACGGCGGCATCTCCAATGGCTGCCCCATCACCTTCCGCTGTGCCATAAAGCCCACCCCTTCCATTTCCCTTGAACAGGAAACCATTGATTTTGTCAAAGGCGAAAACAAGGATTTCATCATCAACGGGCGCCATGACCCGGCAATTATCCACAGAGCAAGGGTCGTCGTGGATTCCGCCGCGGCGATCGTCCTCTGCGATATCCTCGCCCAGCGTTACGGCACCGACTGGCTGAGGTGATTTTATGGAATACGGACTTATCGGGGAACATCTTCCCCACAGCTTTTCGCCGGAAATTCATAAACGCATCGGCAATTACAAATATGAAATAAAGGAACTCCGCCCGGAGGAATTGGGCGAATTCCTCGAAAAACGCGACTTCAAAGGGATAAACGTGACTATTCCCTATAAGCAGACCGTCATTCCCTATCTTGACGAAATCGACTCTGCCGCAAAAGCCATCGGCGCTGTAAATACCATAGTGAACCGAAACGGAAGGCTTTTCGGCTATAATACGGATTTCGGCGGGCTGAAAGCTCTTTTCGGGCGCGCCGGAATCGATGTTTCCGGCAAAAAAGCAATTATTCTCGGAAACGGCGGAACCTCCCGTACGGCGAACGCGGTTCTCAAAGCTCTCGGTGCTCAAACGGTGCTCAAAACGAGTCTGACGGGCACCGGGGAAACGATTTCCAACGAGGAAGCCGTGCTCAAACATTCGGACGCTGAAATTCTCGTGAATACGACCCCCGTGGGAATGTTCCCGAATCTTTCGGGAATGGCGGTTGATCCCGCCGATTTCCCGAATCTTTCCGGAGCCATCGACGTTGTTTATAACCCGCTCAAAACCGATTTCATTCAAAAAGCGGAATCCCTCGGGGTTCCCTGCGGCGGCGGGCTTTATATGCTCGTGATGCAGGCGATCCTTGCGGCGGAAAAATTTTTCGATGAACCGATTCCGATAAAAAAAGCCGAAGGCATCTATCTTGAGCTGCTCCGCAAGAAGAAGAACATCGTTCTCATCGGAATGCCCGCCTGCGGAAAAACCACCGTCGGAAAACTCCTTTCCGATGAACTCAAAAGACCTCTTTTCGATTCCGATGAGCTTATAATCGAAAAAAGCGGACGCGAAATCACCGATATATTCGCCAAGGACGGCGAACCCGCTTTCAGAAAGCTTGAGTCCGAAGCCATTGCCGAGCTTTCCGGCAAAACCGGCGCCGTAATCGCCACCGGCGGCGGCGCAATTCTGAATCCGGAAAATATCCGCAATCTTTCAAAAAACGGAAGGATATATTTCCTCGACCGTCCCCTCGAAAGCCTTGTTCCGACGGACGACAGACCCACCGCTTCAAGCATCGAAGCAATAAAAAAACGCTATGAGGAGCGTTACCCGCTCTATAAAAAATATGCCCATAAGGTCATTGAAGCGAACTGCGGCATCAATGACGTTCTCCGGAGAATAAAGGAGGATTTTCTATATGAAGATTTTAGTGATTAACGGGCCGAACCTGAATATGCTCGGGGTCCGGGAGCCGGGAATTTACGGCAGCGAAAATTATAATTCCCTCCTCGAAAAAATTTCCGCACATGCCGAAAAAACCGGTGTCGCGGTGGATTTTTTCCAGAGCAACCACGAAGGCGCTCTCGTTGATAAAATACAGGAGGCCTACGGCGTTTTTGACGGCATCGTCATAAATCCCGGAGCCTATACCCATACGAGCATCGCCATTCTCGACGCCGTCAAAGCCGTCGGCATACCAACCGTCGAGGTTCATATCTCCGACGTTTCAAAAAGAGAGGATTTCCGCCAGATAAGCTATATCCGTCTCGGATGCGTGGCATCGGTCATCGGTCACGGCACCGACGGTTACCTCGAAGCCATGGATATCCTGAGAGAAAGGAGCGAAAACTCTTGATAGCCGAAATAAAACCCGGCAAGGGCAGGGGTATTATGAAAGCACCGCCTTCAAAAAGCATGGCTCACCGCCTTCTTATCGGAGGCGGACTCGCAAAAGGCGAAAGCGTCATTGAAGGTATTTCCTCCTCCGAGGATATGAAAGCGACCCTTGACTGCCTTGCCGCCATCGGAGCAAAATACAGCATCGAAGGCGATAAAGTCACCATAACCGGCGCGGATATCCGCAATATCCCGGAAGGTGCCGTTCTGAAATGCCGTGAAAGCGGAAGCACCCTTCGCTTTTTCATTCCCATCTGCCTTCTCGACGGAAAGACCTTCACCCTTACCGGAAGCGAAAAGCTTCTTTCCCGTCCTCTTTCCGTATATGAGGATATTTTCAAAAAACAGGGCATCATCTTTGAAGCCGAACCGGATAAAATCACCGTCGGCGGAAAGCTGAAAAGCGGCACCTATAAAATAAAGGGCAATATCAGCAGCCAATTCATAACCGGGCTTCTTTTTGTTCTTCCCCTTATGGAGGAGGACAGCCTCATCCAGCTTATCCCGCCGGTTGAAAGCTGTTCCTATATAAATCTCACCATCGAAGCCCTCGCCGCATACGGCGTTGAGGTAAAATGGCAGGACGAAAAAACCCTCTATATCAAGGGCGGTCAGAGCTATAAGCCCGTCCATACCGAAGTCGAGGGCGATTATTCCAATGCGGCGTTCTTTGCCGCTCTCAACGTCCTCGGTTCCGAAATAGAAATGACCGGGCTCAATCCAAACAGCCTTCAGGGGGATAAGGTCTATGAAAAAAACTTTGCCCTTCTCGGCAAAGGGACCCCCACCATAAATATCGCGGACTGCCCCGACCTCGGCCCCATTCTCTTTGCTGTTGCCTCGGTCAAGGGCGGCGGCGTTTTCACCGGAACGCGGCGCCTTAAAATAAAGGAAAGCGACCGCGCCACCGCCATGGCCGACGAACTCGCAAAATTCGGCGTTGCGGTAACGGTCCACGAGGACAGCGTCGTTGTCTATCCCCATGATTTCCACGCACCGACGGAAGTTCTTGACGGTCATAACGACCACCGCATAGTCATGTCCTGCGCGGTTCTTTCAACTCTTACCGGCGGAACTATCAGGGGAGCCGAAGCTTCCCGCAAAAGCCTTCCCGATTTCTTCGACAGGCTGAAAGCCCTTGGATTCGAGGTGAACTGCCATGATGCTTGACACGAGCAAAAAAATACTCATAGTCGGTCTCGGTCTTATCGGCGGCAGCTACGCAAAGGCACTGCGAAAGCTCGGATTCCGCATCTCCGCCATCACCCTGAACCGGGAGGACATTGATTTCGCCGTTGAAAACGGAATTATCGACGAAGGCTATACCGAACCTTCCGCAGAAGCTGTCGGAAATGCTGAAATAGTTATTTTCGCCCTCTATCCCAAAACCTTCCGGGATTGGATAGAAAAATACCAGCAGTTTTTCAAACCCGGCGCCCTTATTACGGACGTAACCGGCGTAAAAAGCTCCGTTGTGTATGAAATACAGGATATGCTCCGTCCGGACGTCGAGTTTATCGCCGCCCACCCTATGGCCGGTAAAGAGGTTTACGGAGTCCGAAACAGCGACCCGAAGATATTCCACGGAGCAAACTATATCGTGACCCCCACCGAAAAAAACACCGAAGCCGCCATCAGCGATTGCCTCGAGCTCGGAAGGCTTATGGGATTTGAGCGCGTTTCGGTTCTCACTCCCGAAAAGCACGATGAAATGATCGGCTTTGTTTCCCAGCTCACCCACTGCATCGCCGTTTCCCTCATGAACTGCTATGACGGCGAAAAATTACAGGATTACACCGGCGACTCCTTCCGCGACCTCACCCGAATCGCCAGAATAAACGATGAAATGTGGAGCGAGCTTTTCCTTCTCAATAAAGAACCCCTTCTTGATCAGATGGATAAATTCCTTGCGGAATTCGGAAAACTCCGCAAAACCCTTGAAACCGGCGACCGCGAAACCATGCGCGAAATGATGCGTGTTTCCACAGCCCGCCGTTCCCTCTTCGATAAAAAGTAAAAAGGAGATATATTGCTATGAATATGGAATTCAAAAGAAAACTTCCCATCCCGAAAGAAACCAAGGAGATGTATCCCCTCACTCCCGAGCTTGAAGCCGTAAAATCCGCCCGCGATGAGGAAATCAAAGCGATTTTCGAATCCCGCTCCGACAAACTTGTTCTTGTAATCGGTCCCTGCTCCGCGGACCGCGAAGATTCCGTTCTTGATTATATCCACCGCCTTGCGAGGGTGCAGGAAGAGGTCAAGGATAAAATCGTTATCATTCCGAGAATCTATACCGGAAAACCCAGAACCACCGGTCAGGGCTATATGGGTCTTCTTCATCAGCCGGACCCCAACGGCGAGCCCGACCTTTTCGAAGGCATCTGCGCCGTCCGTAAATTCCATCTCCGCGCCCTTGCGGAAACCGGTTTTACCTGCGCAGACGAAATGCTCTATCCCGAAAACCACCGCTATCTTTCCGACCTTCTCGGCTACGTTGCCGTGGGCGCGCGTTCCGTCGAGGACCAGCACCATCGACTCACCGCCAGCGGAATCGACGTTCCCGTCGGCATGAAAAACCCCACCGGCGGCGATCTTTCCGTTATGATGAACTCCATCACCGCCGCCCAGGCACCCCATAATTTCGTCTACCGCGGCTGGGAAGTTCAGAGCGAAGGCAACCCCCTTGCGCATGCAATCCTCCGCGGATACGTTGATAAACATGGCAAAAGCCACCCGAACTATCATTACGAGGATCTTCAGCGCGTATATAATCTCTATGCCGAAGGCGATTTCGCAAATCCCGCGGTCATCGTTGACTGCAACCATTCCAACTCCGGCAAGCAGTGGTTCGAGCAGATCCGCATCGCCCACGAGGTCATGTACAGCCGCAGATATAACAGCGATATCGGCAAAATGGTCAAAGGCTTCATGATCGAAAGCTATATCGAGGATGGCTGCCAGAAAACCGACGGCGGCATCTACGGCAAATCCATAACCGACCCTTGTCTTGGCTGGGAAAAGACCGAAAGCCTCATCTATGACCTTGCGGATAAAGTATAACCAAAACCTCCCTTGTCAAAGGGAGGGGGACCGCGAAGCGGTGGAGGGATTCTTTTAAAGCCTCCCCTATCAGGGGAGGTGGCATCGCACAGCGATGACGGAAGGGTGGAAAACCCATCAATAAAACGGCGGGAAATCCCGCCCTGCTTTAATACGGGCGGATAATATCCGCCCCTACAGTTCCAATCAGCATCAAAAAAATCCCGTGCTCATTTGAGCACGGGATTTTCTGTTTTTTAACTTACTCCCATTTTCCGTTCATTTCGGTGAGCATATCGTTGCGGATGTTCCAAAGCTTCGGGGAAAGGTCAACGTAATATTTATGCGGATATTCAAAACGCTTGACTTCGTCCCAAAGGGAATCGATCTGCTCGGCGCAGTATTTTCTGATTTCTCCGATGGAGGGACATTCATAAACGCATTTGCCCTTTTCAAAAATCGGAACGAGCATCTTTTTTGCCACAACGTTGGTAAGGGTCTTTTTCTTCCAAATATTTTCAGGGTGGAAAATCTCAATAGGCTCGTCGGTATTAGGCGCTTCTTCATTGTAAAGAGCAATATAATCCGCAACGGCCTTGCCGTTTTCCTTGGAATAAAAGCGGTAGAAGGTCTTGAAATCCGGAATGGTGATCTT
>CAZOOL010000050.1:0-10841 GCA_964581405.1 uncultured Oscillospiraceae bacterium
GAGAGATATAATTGTAAAAGTAGAAAAAGTTGAATAAATATAGCAAGCCCCTCTTTTGAGGGGCTTGCTTTTTTCCTTCTTTCGCCAAGAAGCAAGCAGGAGCTGTCATCGTTTTTGATGACAGCTCCTGCTTTTGTTTCTCTAAAAATTATTCCGCAATGAGTGGGGTATAATATTTGTTTTTGTAGTCGATATAGTGCTCCATGAAATGCTCGGTGTCTCCGCGGTGAATCCTTCTTGCAAATTCCTGCTCGGAAAGGGAGTTGTTCTTATACTGGAGCGCAAGGGAAACGCCGATGCTGGAGCAATGCTTTGCAATGCGTTCGACGTCGATGAGGGTTCCCATAAAGAGAGAACCGGCCTCATAGGAACATTCTCCGTTTTTAAGACGTTCCATATGGCGGCTGCGGATAAGCTCGGTCATTTCGCTGACTACGAAATAGAGCGGCTCGATGACTGCGTCGGCGCGTTTGTTCTTGCTGTCGGAACCTTCCGCGGCGGCATTCATAAGGCTTACGAGGGCGTTGCTGAGGGCTTCAAGCTCGCGCTTGCCGGCAATGGTAAGACCCTTGCCTTTGGCGTTCATGTCCTCGGCGGTATCACGGACTTTAAGGCAGTGCTCCGCGATGTGAACACAGTCATCCGCGCGTCCAAGCATTTCTGTGACTTCCTTCATCTGTGCTTCGGAAAGGTCGCATTCTGCGATTTTGAGAAGGTAGATACGAAGGTTGTCCTCCATCCTGATTATGGCGGTATTCTGTTCGTTGATGCGTTCGGAAAGCCTTGGGTTTTTGCCCTTGAGCATATCGAAAGAACATTCGACGCAGTCGCGGGTTACGCCCATAAGCTTAGCAAGGACGTTTTCCGCCTGTGCAATAGCCAGCGCAGGAGTTGCGAGAAGCATCGGAGCAAGAGCTGAAGTATCGGAGTCGATTTCAGTTCCGTCGGAAGGAATGGTAAGCATGCAGAGCTTTTCAAGCAACTTGGTAAAGGGCAGAAGAAGCAAAGTCATGGAAACGTTGAAGATGGTATGGAAGTTTGCTATACCGCTCTTGTCGATGGGCAGTTCCCAAAAATCGCCGACTCCCGCCGCCTGAAGACCAAAAACAACGATGGTGAAGATAATGGTGCCTATGACGTTGAAATAAAGATGGGCGAGGGCTGTTCTGCGGGCGTTTTTGGAAGCACCGATAACAGAAAGTATCGCGGTGATGGTTGTACCGATGTTCTGACCGAGAATGATCGGAATAGCGGAGGACCATGTGATCGCGCCGGTTACAGAAAGCGCCTGGAGAATACCTACGGATGCGGAAGAGCTTTGGATAACCGCTGTTACACCCGCACCGACAAGTACGCCGAGAATGGGGTTGTCGCCGAATTTGGTGAAAAGCTCACCCATAAGCGGGGATTCGCTGAGAGGTTTAAGAGCGGTTTCCATAATATCCATACCGATAAACAGCATACCGAAACCGGTAAGAATTTCACCTATGGAGCGGTTTTTGGATTTTTTGCTGAACATGGCAAGGGCCGCACCGATAATCGCGCAGATAGGAGCGAAGGTATCGGGCTTGAGCAAGGTCATAAATCCGCTGGTACCGCTGATTTCCGTAAGGCGAAGGAGATGCGCCGTTACGGTGGTACCGATGTTGGATCCCATGATAATGCCGATGGCCTGTCCGAGATTGAGAATACCGGAGTTTACGAGGCCGACGGTAATTACCGTCGTCGCGGAAGAACTTTGAACAAGAGCGGTAATTCCGAGACCGAGGGCAACGCTTTTCCAAACGCTTCCGGTAAGCTTTTCAAGAATCTTGGTGAGCTTGCTTCCGGACATTTTCTCAAGGCTCGCGCTGAGCATATGCATTCCGTAAAGGAAGAACGCAAGGCCGCCCAGCATTGTGATAAAATCAAAAATTGTTATCAAGAATAATAGCCTCCTGACGGGGTCAATAATATCTATGTCATCGCAAAACTGCGTGATGTTCATTCCTGTTTCCTTTTTTTGAGAATAGAGGTACTTCTTCTTTTTCACCGCAAACGAAAAAAACCTCTCCGGCTGTTCATTAAAAAGGAAACGTTTCCAAAACGCGATTATTAAAATTATAACCGATTATCATAAAAAATAAAAGAGAAAAGAATAAAAAATTTTATAAAAAAGCGTTTATTTATCGAATTATGTGGTACAATATCCCTGTAAGACAAATAAATAAACTCTTTTCGCGTTTTTTTGCGCCGCAAAAAAACGCTGCGCTCACGCTTTTATTATTATCCTGCATCATAAATTTATCATAAAGGGAGGTTCTGCCTATGAAAAAAATCAAAGTAACCGCGCTTTTGCTTGCGCTATGTCTTTCCCTCGGCAGCTGTTTTTCAAACGGCGAATATTCCGCTGAAAGCGACGGCACCCTGGCAAGAGAAGGCGAGCTTTCCGCCGACATCGAAATTACTCCCCAGATTCCGGAAAACTCATCGGAAAGCAGCTCGTCGGAGGAATCCTCCTCTGAACCGGAAAGTGAGGAAACCTCCTCCGTTGTGAATGATATTGCGGCGCTCGAGGAACTTTCCCCCTATTTTGCGGAATTTGCAGAACTCGGCAGCGAACAGGTACCCTGGGGTCCCGGAACGAACTATGATGAGAGCGGAAAACCCATAGCCTGTGTCTGGCTTCAGGAAGATTATGAAAAATACTCCGCTGATTTTGTCCGCCTCGGGGAAGAATACAAAGGAAAAGTATATCTTACCTTTGATGAGGGCTATGAAAACGGATACACCGCCGCCATTCTCGATACCCTTAAGGAAAAGAACGTTTCCGCGGTTTTCTTTGTCACTCTTTCCTATGCAAAAAGCGAACCGGAGCTTATCCGACGAATGATTGACGAAGGTCACGTTATCGGTAACCACAGCGCCCGCCATCCCAACATGACGCAGATAACCATGGAGGAAGCCTATGCGGAGGTTGCGGATCTCCATAACTATATTTCAGAAAATTTTGGCTATGATATGTACCTTTTCCGCCCGCCGGAAGGTGCTTTTTCCGAACGCACCCTTGCCCTCCTCCAGAAAATGAACTACCGCACAGTTTGCTGGAGCTTCGCATACAAGGACTGGGATCCGGCTTCACAGATGGAACACCAAAAAGCCTTTGATAAAGTCACCGGAAGCCTTCATGACGGCGAAATTTTTCTTCTTCACGCTGTTTCCGAAACCAACGCAGCAATTCTCGGGGACTTTATAGATTATGTCCGCGGGCAGGGTTACACCTTTGAAAAATATACCCCATAATCCCCAAAACCAATCAAAAAGGCACCCATCGGGTGCCTTTTCCATTTTAAACCCTTACCAGAGAAGACTCCCTTGTTAGGGGAGATGTCCGCAAAGCGGACAGAGAGGTCTGACGTCTGCGGCGAGCAAAAGGCGGCATCGCGTAGCGATGACGGATGAGAGATTACCAAGAACGTGGAGCTTTCTCTGACCTCCGTCCCATTTCTCAACATGAGAAAAATTTTTTCGAATTTTCAAAAACACTATTGACAACGTAACAGTGTTATGCTATAATTCAATCGTAACATTGTTACGGAACACTGTTACGATTACAAAAAGGAGGTTTTACCATGCAGCTTGAAGAGGAAAACCTTATCTCAAAAAAGGCGCTGCTCGAAAAATATTCCATCTCCTACGGCGCGCTTTACCGCTGGAAAAGAAAAGGACTTATCCCGGAAGAATGGTTCATAAAGCGTTCCACCACCACCGGTCAGGAAACTTTTTTCCCTAAGGACCTTATTTTTGAACGCGTTGAACTCATAATTGCGAACAAAGAGGAAGTTTTGCTTGATGATCTTGCGGAAAAACTTTCCGGCGAAGAAAAAAGCCACGCAAAAATAATTATCGATACGGTTTTCGGCGAAAAAACATTCTTCGCAAAGGATTTAAAAACCCTGAAAATCACCGACGAAAAGGGCGATACCCACGATATCACCGAAATTATAAAAAGCTATCTGAAAGGGGAATAAGATATGGATATGAGAATTTCGGGTTCCGGCAGCATCTGCTCCGGCGAATATGAAAAAGTAAGAATCAGCGGAAGCGGAAGAAGCGAAGGACTTATCAGATGCCAGAGTTTTCATGCTTCCGGCTCCTATCACGGCGAAAGTGTCGATTGCCTTGAAGAATTCCACGTTTCCGGAAGCGGCAAAAACGACGGCGACGTTTTTGCCGGAAGCCTCGGCGTTTCCGGCGCATACAACTGCGGCGGCAATATTACAGTAAAAGATGAAGCACATATTTCCGGAAGTTTCGGCTGCGGAAAGAACCTCAAAGCCGGCGAACTCAAAATTTCCGGCGCTGTTAAAGTCGGCGGCGACATTGAAGCGGAGCACGCTGTTATCCGCGGCAGCGTTAAATGCGCCGGCCTTATAAATGCGGAAATACTCGAAATTTATTTCGGTCAAAACGGGGCTGGAAACAGCACGAAAGCCGGCAGCATCGGCGGAAGCAAAATCACCGTTGAAAGCACCGGTTCAACCCATCACCCGGGTCTTATCGAAAAGCTTTTCGGTTGGAACAGCGGAAGCGGAACTCTCGAAGTTGAAGAATCCATCGAAGGCGATGATATCCGCCTTGAAAAAACCGTTGCAAAAACTGTCATAGGCAGAAATGTCGTTATCGGCGAAGGCTGCAAGATCGAACTCGTCCAATACACTGAAGGAGCTATCATCTCTCCCGATGCTCAGGTAGGTTCCTGCGAAAAAATCTGATTGCCGGGAATAAAAAACAGGCGCGGAAGTTCCGCGCCTGTTTTTTATTTGAGCACCAAAGAGAAAACCCCGTGCTCAAAAATGAGCACGGGGTTTCGGAGAAAAGATATAGAGGAAAATGAAATTATCCGAGGATTGCGCGGTCGCTGAAATGTCCGCCGACCTCGCTGAATTTTTTCATGAGGTCTTCAACGGTGAGGTTTTTCTTTTCCTCACCGGAAACGTCATAGACTATGCGCCCTTCATTCATCATAATAAGACGGTTTCCGTGTTTGATAGCGTCGGTCATATTATGTGTGACCATAAGCGCTGTGAGCTTGTTTTCGTTGATGACCTTATCGGTTATCTCGAGAACCTTTGCAGCGGTTTTCGGGTCGAGAGCCGCCGTGTGCTCATCAAGAAGAAGTATCTTCGGCTTTACCATGGTGGCCATCATAAGGGTGAGTGCCTGGCGCTGGCCGCCGGAAAGAAGCCCGACCTTTGCTTCAAGTCTGTCCTCAAGTCCGAGGTCGAGAGAAACGAGCATTTCGCGGTATTTTTCGCGTTCCGCTTTGGTGACTTCCCAGCCGAGTCCGCGTTTTTTGCCGCGGCGCGCGGCAAGGGCAAGGTTTTCTTCAATCTGCATATTAGCGGCGGTGCCGGTCATCGGATCCTGGAAAACGCGCCCGAGAAGCGCCGCTCTCTTGTGTTCCGGAACGGAGGTGACGTCCTGCTCCGCAATATGGATACTGCCGGTATCAATGGGCCATACGCCCGCAATGGCATTGAGCAGAGTGGATTTTCCGGCGCCGTTGCCGCCTATTATTGTTACAAAATCGCCGTCATTGAGGTGCAGATCAATTCCGCAAAGAGCTTTTTTCTCGGTGATAGAGCCGGGATTGAAAGTTTTGTAAACGCCTTTTACATCAAGCATTTTTGCCCGCCTCCTTTGCGTTTTTCTTTTCCGCAAGTTTCAGGCGGAGGAAAGAAGTCCTGAAGTTCTTTTTAAGGTATGGAACCGCAAGGAATATGGCAACGATAATGGCGGTGAAAAGCTTCATATCGTTGGTCGGGAGCTTGAGCCAGAGGACAACACCCATGATGATGTAGTAAATGATGCCGCCGATTACCGCGGAAGCAAGACAGAGCCAGAAAGTCATATGCTTGCCGAAAATCGCTTCTGCGAGTACCTCTCCGATGATGATGGAAGCAAGACCGATAACAATGGCTCCTCGTCCGATGGCAACGTCGGCGAATCCCTGATACTGGGCAAGAAGTCCGCCGGAAAGCGCAACTATGCCGTTGGAAATGGAAAGGGCAAAAACCTTGCAAACGCTGATATTAATGCCCTGTGCCTTCGCCATGGAGGGGTTGCAGCCGGTGGCTCGGATTGCGGAACCCGCTTCGGTTCCGAAGAACCAATAGAAAACCGCAATAAGTGCCGCCGCAAAGACGAGAGCTATAACGATGGCCTCGTTTACGGTTCGGAGAGAAAGAACAAGGTCATATTTATCAACGGAAACAGCCTGGTTTGGCTTATTCCCGAGAATATGAAGGTTTACGGAGTAAAGGGCTATCTGGGTAAGGATACCCGCAAGGATTGGCGCAATGCCGAGGGCTGTATGCAAAAGTCCGGTAACAAGCCCTGCGAGCATTCCCGCAATAACAGCGGCAATCATTGCTGCCCAGGCGGGCCAGCCGGCAATTATAAGCATTACGGTAACTGCGGCGCCGGTTGCGAAGGAGCCGTCAACAGTAAGGTCCGAAAACTCCAAAAGCCTGTACGAAATGTACAGGCCGAGAGCCATTATTCCCCAAATCGCGCCCTGGGCTATATAGCCCGGAAAAGCATTAAAAAGAGTAGTAATGTCTAACATTATTGAATTTTACCTCCAGAAAGGGTAATGAAAAGATATCAGCCGAGAGGTGCGTAATCTTCCGGAACAGTAATTCCGAGAGCGGTGCAGTTTGCTTCGTTATAAAGCTTCTCAACTTTGGAAGCATACTGGATTTCCATATCGCCGGGATATGCGCCGTTTACGAGGATCTCATAAGCCATTTCGCCGGCTGCATATCCGATGTCATAATAGTTGATGGAAAGGGTTGCAACGCCGCAGCCGCTGCAGATACCGGATTCACCTGCCACGATGGGGGTGCCGGCGGGAATTGCAACGTTTGCAATGGTTTCGGTGCAGGAAGCGGCGGTGTTATCGGTGGGGATATAGATAACGTCGGAAGCTGCACAGGCGGCGGAGGTTACGTTTGCGACGTCGTTGGAATCAGCAAAAGTGAAAACTTCAACGGTATAGCCCATATCTTTGAGATATCCGGAAATGACGTCAGACTGATATACAGAGTTGGGTTCTGCGGAGCAGTAAAGGATACCGACAACTTTTGCGTCGGGGAAGAGTTCCTGAATCATAGCGGCCTGTTCATCAAGGGGAGCAAGGTCAGCCGTACCGGTGATGTTGGAACCGGTTTTTCCTGTCCAGTCATCGATTTCAAGAGCGGTTGCATAGTCGGTGATGGAGGTGCCGATTACCGGAATAGTGCCGGAAGCTGCGGCTGCCGCCTGAAGCGCAGGGGTTGCGTTGCCCATCATAAGGTCAACACCCTCTGCTACGAGCTGGTTGCAGATGGTTACGCAGGTTGCGGCGTCGCCGGAGGCATTGTGTTCAACAAAGGTTACGTTGTCGCCGAGTTTTTCGGTAAGGGCATCCTTAAAGCCCTGTGTAGCGGCATCGAGAGCCTCATGCTGGACAAGCTGGCAGATACCGACAGTGTAGCTTTCGCCGGAAGCCGGCTCGGAAGAAGAGCAGGCAGCAAAGGAAAGAACCATTGCAAGAACGACGAGAATACTTACGATTTTTTTCATTTTCATTTTCCTCCAAATCTCTTTGAAAAAGTTTTTTCACAGGAAAAGCGGAAGGGCAATAAGCGGATTCGCTTTTGATGTTTAAAAATATAGCACTTTAAATTACAAAAGTCAACGCTTTATCAAAGGATTTTGTTTATTTTCTGAACTTTTTCGTTAAATATTCGCCTTTTTATGAATATTCTTGCAAAAAACGCAGAAAAATCATCCAATGGCGGTGTAATCTTCCGGAATTTCAATACCCAGCACGGCGCAAATTTCGGGATTATACACTTTCACAAATTCCGGCGCGAAGGCAATTTCCATATCACCGGGGTTCGCGCCGTTTACAAGGATCTCGTAAGCCATTTCGCCGGCGATATAGCCGATATCGTAATAACTGATGGAAAGGGTCGCGGCGCCGAAACCTTTGCAGGCGTTTTCTTCGCCGGCAATTATCGGAACGCCTGCCGGAAGGGCGACGTTGCTGATGGTTTCCGCGCAGGAAGCGGCGGTGTTATCCGTCGGAACGTAGATTACGTCGGCATAGGCACAGGCAGCGGCAGTTACGTTGGCAACGTCGTTGGTATCCGCAAAGGTAAAAACCTCGCAGGAAAGCCCCATTGCCTCAAGCTCCGCAATAACAATGCCCGCCTGATAGACGGAGTTTGGCTCTGCAGAGCAATAAAGTATACCGATGTTTCTTGCGTCAGGGAAAAGCTCCGGAATCATTGCCGCCTGCCGGTCGAGAGGAGCAAGGTCTGCGGTACCGGTGATGTTTCTTCCGGTTTTTCCGGTCCAGCCGCTTATTTCAAGAGCGGTTGCATAATCGGTGATGGAAGTTCCAACTATCGGGATATCAGAGGTTGCGGAAGCCGCCGCCTGGAGTGCGGCGGTTGCGTTGCCGAGGATAAGGTCAACGTCCTCCGCCACGAGCTGATTGCAAATGGTAATGCAGGTTGCGGCATCGCCGGAAGCATTGTGCTCGATGAACTCAACGTTATCGCCGAGTTTTTCTGTGAGGGCATCCCTGAAGCCTTCGGTCGCGGCATCGAGAGCTTCATGCTGAACAAGCTGGCAGATGCCGATGCGGTATTCCGCCCCGGAAGAACCTCCGGAGCAGGAAGCAAAGGTGAGCACCATTGCAAGAATCAAAACAATGCTCAGGATTTTTTTCATTTTTATTTCCTCCAATTTTAAAGCGGCTTTCGAAGCCGCTTTTGTTATTTAAAAGTATAACAGTTTAAAAAGAAAAGTCAATGGAAGTTGAAATTTCATTTTTATTCCAACGTGGAACGGAACAGTCGGGACCGTTCCCTGCGGTAAAACTGTAAAAGGCGATTGTGCGTACCAAATATCGGTTTTTTCAGTTGTATTTTAGTTTTTAATAATGTATAATAATGGCAGGTTTTCACCTCAAAACTGTTTGACCGGAGGATAAAATGAAAAAAGCGATTTCTTTATTACTTCTTGTTGTCTGCATCCTTGCTTTTTCCTGTGTTTCTTTTGCGGAAGAAGAAACGGGAATTATCGACAGCGGATATTGCGGAGCAGAAAGCTACGGCGAAAATATGTATTGGGAACTTACCGCCGGAGGTTCTTTAAGAATAACCGGAAGCGGCGAAATGAAGGACTATACTTATACCGAAGCGCCCTGGCTCGAATACAAAAATAAAATAACTTCTCTTTTTCTTGAAGAGGGAATCACAAGCATAGGCAGCAAAGCTTTTATCGGCTGCAGCAAAATCAGCGGGGAACTTCATTTGCCCGGAAGCCTTGAAAAAATCGGTTCCAGCGCATTCAACAGCTGCAGCGGTCTTTACGGCGATCTCCATATCCCCGGCGGAGTTGAAACCGTCGGAAACATGGCTTTCAGATACTGCTCCGGATTTGACGGCACTCTTTCTTTCGGCGAAGGCGTTAAGGTAATAGGATCCAATGCTTTTGAGGGCTGCACCGGATTTGACGGCAAACTTCTCCTTCCGAGATCCCTTGAGAAAATCGGCGACAACGCTTTCCAGAACTGTTACGGCTTTACCGGTGACCTTTGGATCTATGACAACGTAACTTCCATCGGAAACTATGCTTTCCAGAACTGCTACGGTTTTGACGGACGCCTTGTTATCGGCGACGGTGTCCTCACCATCGGTTACAGCGCATTTGATAATTGCTGTGGCTTCAGCCAAAGCCTTTATCTCGGAAAACGCCTCCAGAGCATCGGAAACTCGGCTTTTAACGAATGCTGCGGTTTCTGGGGCAGTCTTATCCTTCCGGACAGCCTGACCTCCATCGGCCAATATGCTTTCCGCAGATGCTATGGTTTTAACGGCGATCTTGTTATCGGCGACAAACTTAAGGAAATTTCCTACGGTGCCTTTGAAAGCTGCTATGGATTCCGCGGCGAAATCACCATCGGAAACAGCGTTGAAATCATCGGAAGAGAAGCGTTTTATTCCTGCGGAAGATTCAGCAATGACCTTGTCATTCCGGACAGCGTTACAACCATTGGCATTGCTGCGTTCAAAAACACGGGATTTGACGGAAAGCTTGTTATCGGAAGCGGCGTTACCACCATAGACAATTCCGCTTTTCAGTATTGCCAATTCAGCGGCGACCTTGTTATTCCGGATAACGTCACCACCATCGAAAACAGCGCTTTTTCTTATGCAGACTTTACCGACGGAAAACTTGTTATCGGAAAGGGCATCACCTATATCCCCAATATGGCTTTCAGCAACACTGACTTTATCGGAAGCGTCGAAATTCCCGAAACTGTAACAAAAATCGGCAGTTGGGCTTTTGAAAACTGCACAATAAACGATTTCCATTTCCTCGGCAACGCTCCGGAAGTTATTCATGCGGATGAAAGCCAGGCAAGTTTTGATAAGGACGAGGACGTCATCTATTACGTCATCGGAAACGAAACCTGGGTCCTTGAGGACGGCAAATGGAACGGATACAACGTCCTTGAATGGGAATATGTTCCCCCGGCAGTTGTTTACGGTGACGTAAACGGCGACGGCAAAGTCAACATTTCGGATGCAAATATCGCCCGCAGATTTGCCGCAAAAATAGCCGAAATCAAAGAGGAGGGCCTTCTTGCGGCGGACGTCAACGGCGACGGCAAAGTCAATATCGTGGACGCAAACCTTATAAGAAGATATGTCGCAAAACTGATTTCCGGCTTCCCGGCTGAAGGATAAAAATAAGCAGAAATAAAAATGAGCACCGTGTTTTTCAATGCGGTGCTCATT
>CAZOOL010000051.1:0-10836 GCA_964581405.1 uncultured Oscillospiraceae bacterium
AATTAAACCCGTAAAAAACAGGCGCACCCGAAGGTGCGCCAAAAATCATCATTCAACAAGGTTATATCCGGCTTCCTCGACGGCGGATTTTATCGCTTCTATCGGAATTTCTCCGGAAGCTTTTACCGTAACAAGGTCTTTCATGAAATCCGGAACAGCTTCGATAACGCCGGGAACGCCTTCAATGGCTTCCTTGACGTGCGCTTCGCAGTGTCCGCACATCATTCCGGTAACTTTATAAGTTTTCCCGATGGGTTCCGTTTCGGGCAAAACGTCCCCCCGGGCGGCGTTCTCTGCGGCAAAATCCGGGTTCTCAAAAGAATCGGCGTTTTCCTTTACGGAATGGTCAGGAGCGTTCCCGACAGTAAATTCGGCGTTCTCCGAAGGTTCGGCTGCGGCGGCGATTTCGATTTTGCGTTTTTTCTTTTTGTCGTGCCTGGAGCTGTGGATATCGACAAAATTAAGACGCAGGGCGTTTGTTACAACACAAAAGCTCGAAAGGCTCATAGCGGCGGCGCCGAACATGGGATTGAGTTCCCAGCCGAAGGCGGAAATAAAAACTCCCGCAGCAAGTGGAATACCGATGCAGTTATAGATAAATGCCCAGAAAAGGTTCTGGTGAATGTTCCGGAGGGTCGCCCGACCGAGTCGGATTGCTGCCGGAACGTCGGAAAGTCTGCTCTGCATAAGAACGACGTCGGCGCAGTCGATGGCAACGTCGGTGCCTGCGCCTATGGCTATGCCGACATCAGCGGAGGTAAGAGCGGGAGCATCGTTGATTCCGTCGCCGACCATGACGACCTTGCCCTGCTGTTTAAAGCGGCGGACCGTTTCCTCTTTCCCTTCCGGAAGAACTCCGGCGATAACCTCATCAACGCCGACTTTTTCCGCAATTGCATTAGCAGTATGTCTGTTGTCGCCGGTGAGCATAACGGTATGAATTCCCATGCCTTTAAGCTGTTCTATGGCGATGGGACTTTCTTCTTTTATAACGTCCGCAACGGCGATAATTCCGATAAATATGCCGTTTCCGCTGAAATAAAGAGGAGTTTTTCCCTCGGCGGCAAAATCCTCTCCCGCTGCGGCGAATTCATCCGCAATGGGGGCGGTATCTTTGATAAAATCATAGTTTCCTCCGAAAATCGGGATTCCTCCCATGAGCCCCGCAACGCCCTTTCCGGCAACCGCATAAAAGTTTGAAATTTCCGGAACGGCTATTTCACGGTTTTCGCTTTCGCGCACAATCGCTTTTGCGAGGGGATGCTCGCTTTTTGCTTCAAGGGCGGCGGCGATTTTGAGGAAAGAGTTTTCGCCGACTTCCTCTCCGGAGGTGAGAATGTCGGTGACGGTGGGCTCGCCTTTGGTGATGGTGCCGGTTTTATCCATAATGACTATTTCGGCTCTGCCCGCTTCTTCAAGGGAAGCGGCGGTTTTATAGAGTATTCCGTTTTTTGCGCCCGTTCCGCTTCCGACCATTATCGCAACGGGGGTCGCAAGGCCGAGAGCGCAGGGACAGCTTATCACGAGAACGGAAATTCCCCTCGCAACCGCAAAACCGATGCTTTCGCCGAGAATAAGCCATGCGGCGGCGGTGATAAGGGCAATGGTCATTACCACCGGAACGAAAAAGCCGGAAACCTTATCCGCAACCTTTGCGATGGGTGCTTTTGTGGCGGCGGCGCCTTCGACCATTTTGATTATCTGGGAAAGAGTGGTATCTTCGCCCACCCTTGCGGCTTCGCATTTTATGAAGCCGCTCTGGTTGATGGTGGCGGCGGAAACCGGGTCGCCGACAAATTTATCAACCGGAACGCTTTCTCCTGTAAGTGCAGCTTCGTTGACCGCGGTTTCACCCTCAAGAACGATTCCGTCAACGGGAATGTTTTCCCCCGGACGAACAACGAAGATATCGCCCTTGCGAACTTCTTCAATGCCGACGGTGACCTCTTCGTCTCCGCGGATAATGGTTGCGGTTTTTGGCGCGAGATCCATAAGGGAGCGCAGAGCATCGGTAGTTTTGCCCTTGGAGCGGGCTTCGAGCATTTTGCCGACGGTGATAAGCGCAAGTATCATCGCTGCGGATTCAAAATAAAATTCGTGAATATAGTGATGGGCTTCGGTCATGTTTCCGGCGACGACTTCGGCGCTCATGGCGAAAAGGGCATAGGTGCTGTAAACAAAGGAAGCACCGGAACCAAGAGCCACGAGGGTATCCATATTCGGAGCTTTGTTGATCAACCCTTTGAAGCCGTTTATGAAGAATTTCTGGTTTATAACCATAACTGCTCCGGAAAGCAAAAGCTGGATAAGTCCGATGGCGATACAGTTTTCCGCGATGAAATCCGGCAATGGCCAGCCCCACATGGTATGCCCCATGGAAACGTACATCAGCACCGCGAGGAAGCCGACCGAAGCGATGAGCCGCTTTTTAAGAACGGGAGTTTCCTTGTCCTCAAGGGCATCGGATTTTTTCGTTCCGTTCTGCTTTGTTTTTTCGGATTTGGGCGAAGCGCCGTATCCGGCGGCTTCAACTGCTGCAATTATTTTTTCGGCGGAAGCCGTTCCCTCAACTCCCATGGAATTGGTGAGAAGGCTTACTGAACAGGAGGAAACTCCCTCCACTGCCGAAACCGCTTTTTCAACCCTTGCGGAGCAGGCGGCGCAGCTCATTCCGGTTATATTATATTGTTCCATTGATTTACCCCGTCTTTCTGTGCATTTTATAAAAACAGTCTTATTACCCATTTTAATGTAATTATATCATATATCACAAATTAATAACAGATGTTATCCGATAAACCATAATTTAGCGCACCGATGTGCAGAACCAAGCAATTTTTACATTTCGCTTAAAAAAGGCGCTTCATCCGAAGCGCCTTTTTGATCAGAATATGAGTTTTGAAAGGAAGGCAGGTTTGCCGTCGCTGGAACGGATTCCGGCAACAACGGTAATTCCGTTTTCTTCATGGACGCGCAGCTCGACGCTTTCGCCGAGGCGAAGCTCGCCGGTGAATCCAAGTTCAAAACGGGAAAGCTCCCCGAGCTGTGCTCTTTTTTCCTCCGGAAGGGCATCTGTTATAAGGTCGCCGTAGCGGAAGTTATTAACGTGACCGAGGGCGTCAATCCAGCTTGGCATGACTTTTTCGGTCATTACCACCGGAAGACCCTCCGTTTTTACCCTTATTTTCGGGTTTGCTTCAAAAAGCTCCTTCCCCGTGCCGAGTTCCTCGACAAGAGCGAGAACCTTTTCATTTGTGCAAAGGTGCCGGGTGTTCATATCGAAGATCGAGGAAAAGGTCGCGGCAACGGCAGCGAGGGTTCCGTCCTCGTGGCAGATTTCGATATCACGGCGGTAATAAAGGCCTCTTTTGTTGGTGTGCCATGTGCGGACTGAAAGCTGCTCACCCGCTCTGATAGGATCCTTTATTTCCGCCGTCATGGAAAGAAGAATCCATGAAACGCCGTATTCCCTCATAAGATAAGGAACGTCCAGCCCGATGTTTTCGAGATGTTCTTCCGAAACGGTTACTATTATTCTTTGAAGCGCCGAAAGGGTAAGCGCGTGGTTTTCGTTCTGCGCCCCGGTATCCACGCGGAAATTATAGGTTTTTTTAAGTTCCATTTTAAATTTTTACTCCGTTTTATAAACGCAAAATTATGTTTACAGTTTAACACGGATTTTTGAATTTACTGTGAAGTCTTAGTCAACTATTGTTTATGCTTTTTTCCATTTTACGCCCTGGGGTGTATCCTCGAGGACGATGCCCATGGCTTTGAGCTCATCACGGATCCTGTCCGCTTCGGCCCAGTTGCGCTCTTTTCTTGCGGCCTGGCGGGCGGCGATAAGCTGTTCGACCTCTTCCTCAAGGCTCTCTTTTTTGCGGTTATAAAGGATTCCGAGAACGTCAGTGAGGGAATCGAAAAGCTCTGCGCCTTTTTCGAGGGTGGATTTCGCATGGGGCGCCGTAATGAAGGTATTGATTTCACGGACAAGGTCAAAGATGACCGCAACGGCATCTGCAGTGTTAAGGTCGTCATCCATGGCGGTGATGAATGCTGCTTTTTTCGCTTCGAGCATTGCGAGGAATTCATCTTCGCCGCCCTGCTTTTCGGCGGGAGCATTTTCAATGGCAAAGTCGAGGTTATCGCGGCAGGTGTACATTCTTTCAAGGGAAGCCTTCGCGGATTCGATGACGGTGAGGGTATAGTTAAGAGGCATACGGTAATGCGCCTGAATCATCATGTATTTGATGGGTTCATAGCCGTATTTTTCCGCAACGTCACGGACGGTGAAAAAGTTGCCGAGGGATTTGCTCATTTTTACGTTATCGACGTTGATATAGCCGTTGTGCATCCAGTAGCGGGCATATTCGTGACCGGTGCAGCATTCGCCCTGAGCAATTTCATTTTCGTGGTGGGGGAAAATAAGGTCCTGACCGCCGCAGTGGATATCAATGGTTTCGCCGAGGTGATTTTTGATCATTGCGGTACATTCGATATGCCAACCGGGTCTGCCTTCGCCCCAGGGGGAAATCCAGCTGGGTTCACCGGGCTTCGCGGCTTTCCAAAGGCAGAAGTCGAGAGGATCTTCCTTTTCGGTATCCGCTTCGATTCTCGCGCCGGATTCAAGGTCGGAAACGTCCTGATGGGAAAGTTTTCCGTATTCATCGAATTTGCGGACGCGGAAATAGACGCTTCCGTCGGAAAGAGGATAGGCGTAGCCTTTTTCCACGAGAGATTCGACAATTTCAATGATTTTATCCATGTTTTCGGTTGCTTTCGGGTGAACGGTGGCTTCCTTTACCCCGAGTCCGGCGGCATCCTTTTTATATTCCGCGATATATTTTTCCGCAACCTCTGCGGAAGTGATGCCTTCCTCATTGGCGCGCTTGATGATTTTATCATCGACGTCGGTGAAGTTCTGGACAAAGGTTACCTTATTTCCGAGGAATTCAAGGTAGCGGCGCAGAACATCAAAAACGCAGATAGGTCTTGCGTTTCCGATATGGATATAGTTATAAACCGTCGGGCCGCAGGCGTAAATTTTGAATTCGCCGGGATTGAGAGGAACGAGTTCCTCTTTCTGTCTTGTCATTGTGTTGAAAACTTTCATTTTCGGTTCTCCTTTATGTTGAAGTTGGGGCTGACTTATTTTCAAGAACCCATTTTGCAGGGTTGTTTTCAATATAGCGGCGGATTTCGTCCAAATCTTGTTGGCTGCGTATTATGTGTTCATAATATCCGCGCTGCCAAATATGTTTGTTAAACGGTTCATATAAATCGCTTTTTACGCCTTTGATATATTCATTTGTCGTCTGTGTTTTGAACCAATCAATGATTTGCTGTAGGGGCGGCCCTGTGTGGCCGCCCGTTTTTATAAGAACAAAATGTAAATGATCGGGCATTATTACATAACAATCTATTTTTGTTCCCGGATATTTGTTTTCAATTTCAAACAGCCATTTTTCGATAATTTTATGCGGATTATTCGGGCGGCCACACAGGGCCGCCCCTACGACGTTTCCGGTTATCTCGCCGAAAACGCGGGAGCGTTTATGGGTACATATTGTTACAAAGTATCCTCCGCAGCTTGAATAATCAAAACATTCAAGACGAAGTTTTTTTCTTTCTGCTAAATTACTCATGGTCGGCTGCTTTTAAGTTCCGCTATTTCCTCTTTCAAGCGGTCGATTTCCATATAGAGCTTGCAGATTTCCTGAGAAACGGGGTCGGGGATATGGACCTGATCGAGCTTTTCGGCGGGGATAACTTTTTTGCCGTGCTGACGGACGACCCTTGCGGGAACGCCCACGGCGGTGGAATATTCGGGAATGGCATTGAGGACAACCGCATTCGCGGCAATCTTTGCCCCTTCGCCGACGGTGAACGGACCGAGCACCTTTGCGCCGGCGCCCACTATTACGTTTTTTTCGAGGGTCGGATGGCGTTTTCCTGTTTCCTTGCCGGTGCCGCCGAGGGTTACCCCCTGATAGATGGTGCAGCCGTCGCCGACTTCGGCAGTTTCGCCGATTACCACGCCGGAACCGTGGTCTATGAGGATACCTCTGCCGAGCTTCGCGGCGGGATGTATTTCCACCCCGGTGCAAAAGCGGGTGATCTGGGAAATGGCTCTGGCAATGAATCGGAAGCCGTGGTTCCAGAGCCAGTATGCCGGACGGTGCCACATAATGGCATGGAGCCCGGAATACAGGAGCAGGACCTTGAATGCGGAAGGCGCCGCCGGATCCCTTTCCCGGACGGCATTTATATCTTTTTTAAGACCGGAAAACATAATTATCACCTCGAATATCATCTGTATGGGGCGCATATTATGCGATTGAGGGCGGATCATATCCGCCCATACGGAAAAATGGGTAAATAAAAAGCCTCCGCCACAGGGTTTATCTGTGACGGAGGCGGTAAATAAACAAAATTATCGCGGTTCCACTCCGGTTTATCGCTTTTTCCGGATCAGACAATCCGGCGCCTTTTAACGGTGGCTTTCCGCAAAACGATACTCGCCCGTGCTCAAAATAAAAGGCTTTCCCGCTTCGTGCTCATCGGGTGCATTTCGCCGTGCTCAAGCAAGTGAACTTCCAGCTTTTGTTCACCTCTCTGGTGCTCGAGGGATTGCGGTTACTTCTCCCGGTCATCGCATTTCGTATATTGAATTTAATATATCATAATAAAAAAGATATTGCAAGAGTTTTTTGTTTGCCGTACTTATTAAAGGGGATTCCCTTTTTGCCGGGCGGATTTTCAGCTGTCGTGCCCGAGCCTTCTGTAATGGCGGTGGCGGCGGAGCTTTTTATATTTCCTTATATTATATGCCCTTATGATAAGAATGATAACGACGAGCGCACCGATTATCCCGAGGGGAACGAGAATGAATATCCACCATCTGAAGGTGCTTCCCTCTTTTTCGATTTCGGCATCGCTTGAAATTACCATGGATTCCTTGACTATATGGTATTCCGGGGAAAGGCTGAATTCGCCGGTGGACATATTTTCGCTTGTTTTTGAAAAGCTGACGCTGAGGGCAACCTCGCTGACTTCGGAAAGCTGGCAGGAATCCGGGATATTTGCCTTTGCCACAACGTCCGAAGCGTTCATATCGCTCGTAAGCAGGACGTTTATGGACGCCATGGGATAGACGGTCATTTTGCCGTAAAGCTCCTCGCCGTCGTAAACGTCAAGCTCGGATTTTTTGAAAGCGACGGGAATTTCGACGCTTTTGAAATTTTCAAAGCAATAATCCAGAAGCAGGGTCGTATCCTTATATTTCGCGTTTTTGTTCTGGCTTTTCATAACGACGCAGATAAGTTCCATTTCGCCGTTATCGGCGGTGGTTACGGCGGTATGCATGGCTTCTTCCGTCCAGCCGAGTTTTCCGCCGGTGGCGTAATCGTAGCCGTAGGTGGCGTTATACTGGCTTCCGACTATCATGCTGTGATGGGTTCCGAAGGTGCGGGAGGTATTTTTATTGGTTGCGGGAATAGTCCATTCCCATGCGGAAAAATAGGTCATAAAACCCGGAACGGAAAGGGCATATTTCGTGATTATCGCCATATCCCTCGCTGTGGTGTAATGGTTCATTTCCGGCATACCGGTGGAGTTTGAAAAATGCGAACCGGTGCAGCCGAGCTCCGCGAGCTTTTCGTTCATAAGCCTTACGAAGGCAAGCTGGCTTCCGGCGGCCGCATCCGCAAGCGCCATGGCGCAGTCGTTGGCGGATTCGACCATCGCGCCGTAAAGCAGATCCTCTATGGTGCAGGTTTCGCCTTCGGAAAAAGCGAGGTGGGTGCTGGCTTTATCATAGCTGGCGGCTTCCTTTGAAAAAGTATATTCCGCCTTCGGGTCAAGGCGCTCCAGCGCAAGGGCGCAGGTGAGGATTTTCGTGATGGAGGCGGGCTCCATCTTTTGGTTTTCGTTGCCGCCGATGAGGATCTGGCCCGTTTTCGCGTCCATGACGCACCAGGCTTCGGAAATTATTTCATCCGCCGGAACCGCCGCGAAAGCCGGAACGCATATTGAAAGCACCGTTACGGTGCAGAGTATCAGTGAAATTATTTTTTTGAGCATTTGAACCTCCTTGGGGTAATATTTTTAATATACGGCAGGGGGCTTTGCTTTTGAATCCGTATTTATATAAATATAACACATAACTGCCTTTGTTGTAAAATCATTTTCGGCATATTTTTTCAAAAAAGGGGAAAAATAGGTTCAAAACTGAAAAAAGGAGATGTTTTTATGAATACTCTTCAATGGATGGACAAAATCGCCCTTGCGCTTATCATCATCGGCGGGCTTAACTGGGGATTGGTCGGTCTTTTGAGCTTTGACCTTGTGGCATGGCTTTTCGGCGGTTCCGGAGAAATTTTGAGCCGCGTTGTCTATACCCTTGTGGGGCTTGGGGCCGCATGGGGGATCACCCTTCTTTTCAGACCCGAAGAAAAAACCGCCTGAACGAAGAGCACCCGAAAAGGGTGCTTTTTCGATTTAAATAAAATATTGTCTATATGCTTTCCCCTCCGGGAAGGCATATAAACAATATTTCGCCGGGTTTCGTTTTTGCGGGATAAAAAATACAGAGCCCCGATTTACAAGAGGCTCTGTATTTGGTGCCGCTAACGAGACTCGAACTCGTACGCTTTAAGGGCGAGGGATTTTAAGTCCCTTGTGTCTGCCATTCCACCACAGCGGCATATTATTTTTTTTCGATGGATTTAATTATACCAAAACGCCATGGCTTTTACAAGTATTTTATTCCATTTTGACATATTATGGATTTTATTTTAAAAATGCATGACAAATCGCAAAGCTTGTGCTATACTCCTAATTGTAGAAATTTATCTTTTTATTAAGATAACAAAAAAGGAGGATTTTACATTTTTATGAAACGCATAGTTACCCTTCTCCTGGCTTTTGTTCTTCTTTTCACCTTCGCGCCCTTCAGAGTTGAAGCGGAGGCCATCAGCCTTGATGAAACCTATACCAAATACCGCATTATTTTCACCCCCGGAAACGGAACCGGTTCGGACGTCGCTTCTGAATTTTATTCCACCGGCACCAGCGTTAAGCTTCCCACAGCGGCTTCCCTCGGTTACACCTATAAAGGCTATGTCTGCGCGGGTTGGAAGATTTCCACCTCCACTTATTCCGAAGGCGGTTCCTATTCGTTTATAACGTCCCACGGTTATAAAAATACAACTTATAACCAGTATGACGTTACCGCAACGGCAATCTGGGTCAAAGAGGGAACCAGTTCCAGTTCCAGCTCCAGCTCCAGTTCTTCTTCCAGCTCAAGTTCCGGTTCCAGCTCCGGTTCTTCCATGATCCGCGTAAGCTACGTTCCCGGCGAAGGAAAAGGTTCCACCATTTATTATTCCTATTACGCAGGCACTATTTTCGAGCTCCCCGAATGCACTTTCACCTATGAGGATCACAAATTCGCGGGTTGGAAAACAAGCCTTGACGGAAACGTATATCCCGCAGGAACCCAGGTTCAGGTTTATTATGACGTTGTTTTTACCGCTACATGGACGAAAGTCAACACCGGCGTTACCGAGGTAATACCCGGAGAATCTTCCAGTTCGAGCAGTTCCTCTGCTTCCAGCAGTAAGTCTTCTTCCGCTTCGAGCAGCAAATCTTCCTCTGCTTCCAGCAGCAAGTCTTCTTCCGCAAGCAGCAGCAAGTCCTCTTCAGCAAGTTCTTCCAGCTCCTCCAGCAGTTCTTCCTCTTCTTCCGTTTCCGAATCCAGCAGTTCCTCTTCCGTTGCTGAAACTCCGGCAATAGACGTTTTTGAGCCCATCACCCTCGCTTTCAGCATTTCCGGTGATATCCCCGTAACCAAAATCGAATTCCTTCTCAACGAGGAAATCGGCGAAAATCCCCAGCTCCAGATCGCGGCGCTCGACAGTTACAGCGCAACCGATGCCGCTGCTGCCGCATTTATTTCCAGCGGCGATGCGCTCGCGGCATTTGATCTTTCCCTTCTTGTTGACGGATTTTCCTATAACGGTTCGGCCAATGGCGTTGTTACCTACACCCTCAACGGAACCCAGGCAAGCGCCGAATCCAATTATAACAGCTATGTTCTTGCCATGGTGCATACCGTCAACATCGGCAATTACAGCGGCGATTATTACATGACCGACGGTGAAAACACATATCTTTACACCCCTTCCACCGATTTCCGTTCCGCCGTTGCCAACGTAAAGCTTATTGATGAGGACGGAACAAACCGCCTTGTTATCCGCGACGTTACCGGACTTTCCTCCTTCGCATATCAGGCGGACGCGAACACCATCGTTGAGGTACAGCTTATTGCCAACGCAAACGCTGTTTCCGCTTCCATCGGGGTATCCTCCCTTTCTCCCATTCTTCTTGTTCAGATTGAATTCGGAGAAGGCAGTTCCGCCTCCGGCGGAATCCCCGTTTGGGTATGGATCGTTGTTGCCGTTCTCGTAGTTCTTGTTGCCGCGCTCGTTGTGCTCTATCTCATCAACCGCAGAAACGAACAGAACCGCGCCGCGGAGCGCCGCGAAAGGCAGAGAGCTTCTGTTCAGAGAAGCACCTCTTCCGCAGGAATCACCGGTTTTGATGATGACGACGAATAACAGATAAATAAAGCGAAAAAGCCGCCCGATCGGGCGGCTTTGTTTTTTGGGGGAATTGCGGTTATTTCGAGCGGACGGCTGAAACGCAGGGAACAGAATTTATCTGACCGTTCCGGTTTAGTTTTTAATGTACCCCTATCTCTTTGCACGAGCAAAGAAATGGGGGTAAGTATTAAATGAATCCCTCCACCATCGCCGTTGGCGATGGTCCCCCTCC
>CAZOOL010000052.1:0-10510 GCA_964581405.1 uncultured Oscillospiraceae bacterium
CGGGCGGATAATATCCGCCCCTACGGTGAAAAACGGTAATTCTGTAAATTCAGAGAAAGACCCCGACCGTCGCCGCTCGGGGTCGGCAACGGTTTTCATTCTACCTTTTCTGCCCGGCTTTATTAGTGCTGTCTGAAATAGAAAAAAGGAGCACTTCCTTACGAAGAGCTCCCAAACTGCCGCCGTTTTCATCTTTTATCAATGCGCTTTGTGGGTCAGGATATATTCCGCCCAGATTTCGTATGCTTCCTTTTCAAAGCGGATTCCGTTTGTGGTAAGCTCCGCAGGAAGTTCCGTTTCTTTTTTTCCTGTAAAAACTTCTTTCATATCGAGCATCCAAAGGTTTCTTTCCTCCGCAATGGAATAGATGTAGCTGTTTATCTCATCTATTTTTTCGTTTGTTACGGAGTAGCTGCGCTTTGCGGCCTTTTCCTCGTTTATCGGAAAAATGGGCTGGATGTATATATGCGCTTCCGGATGGGCTGCAATAACCGCATCAACAAAAGCGGTGTATTTCTTCACAAAGGTCGGGCAATCCATCCACGATATACTTTCCGCAGAGAACATTATGTAAATCGCCCTTACGTTCTCGAACCCGGCAACGTAATCCGCAAGGGTAACAAGGTTCCCTTCCTCATCTTTGAGAGCTTTTTTGGTGAGAACGGTGTTCATATCGAGCCCCGTGACGCTTGCATATTCGCTATATTCAAAATACCTAAGGTTTTCCGCCTGTGAAACAAAATAATCTCCCACAAAAAGTGAATCGCTGAACGCGTAATATCCCTCATTCTCACTTTTTTCAACGATGCCGCCGCGAATTTCCGGTTCCGGCTCTTCTTCGGAAGAAACGCCGATGCCGGAATTATTATCGCTGTCACCGACGATAATAATATTATCCTCCTCGTCCTCCGGCTCGCTCTGAACGGTATCCGAAGGCTGTTCCTCCTTGCCTCTTTCCATAAATTCGGTAATAAGGCGTGCAAAGCTTATGAAAGCATTCGGAAGGCTGTAATCTCTTTCGGTTCCTTCCGGATATTTATTTTCCTCATATTGCTGCCAACCGTATGCAATAAATCCGGCGAATACCGCCACAACAGCAAAAATTATTGAAAGGCGAACAAGTTTTCCGTATTTTTTTGTGCGGACTATCGCATTTTTCCTTTTGAACATGAAAACTTTTCTCCTTTCATAATAATATCTGAAATATTATAACATAGAAATAAATTATGTCCACTTATATTTTATAAATTTTCAGAAAATTTGCAAATAAAATTGTTCTTGACTGAAAGCGCAACTTAATATATAATATCATAAGTCGGTCATATTTTCTTGCTAGTGTAGCACAGCAGGTAGTGCAGCTGATTCGTAATCAGCAGGTCGCGTGTTCGAGTCACGTCACTAGCTCCAAGCCGAAAATCCTCTTAACCATGCGGGTTGAGGGGATTTTTTGTTTTGTAAAAATACGGCATTTTTCGCGTCTTTCTAACGTCTTTCTAACGCATTTCTAACATCATTATGAAAGAGCGCTCGATAATTTTTCCGCCATATTTTTCTTTCTTGAAATATCAAGATGACCATATATATTCGCTGTTGTTGTAATATCAGCGTGACCCATCCATTCCTGTACATCTTTAAGTGTAAAACCTTCATTTAACAAAAGGCTTGCACAACTATGACGAATTTCATGAAAACGTATATGTGGCAGACCATTCTTTTCAAGTAACTTAAAAAAATGTTTCGTTACAAAATTAGGTTGAAACATTTCTCCATTATCCCATTTTAAGACATAGTCATTAATTACATATTTATCGCCGAAAAGCTTTTTGTTTTCTTTTTCTTTTTCCAAAGCCGATTTGAATATTTCTTTGGCTTCTTCTGTCAATGGAAAAGAACGTAAACTTGAAGCATTTTTTGTTTTATCTTCCTCAATAATCTTCTTCCCTACTTGCTTAACCGTATATTTTATTGTTAGCAAGTTATTATCCCAGTCAATACTGTCTTTTTTTATTCCAAGAACTTCACTTCTTCTTAAGCCATAAATCGCATCAATTTTTACAACATCTTTGAGCACATCTTTTTCTGAAACAGCAAAAAGTTTTTGCATCTGTTGCGCAGTATAATACGTTGCTTCAAAATGCTCATTTTTCGGAAGTTTTACAGATTCACAAGGATTTACCGAAATTATGCCGTTTTTTATTGAAAGTTTGAGCGTTTGGTTAATTACATTTTTGTGCATACGAATGGAACGAGGAGAAAGACCGCCGGATTTATCAATTCTTCCATTTTCATATTTTTCATCAAAATAATTCTGTAAATCGCCGACAGTTACGTCCTGCAATAACAGTTTGTTTCCATCAAAATACGGTAAAACATGAAGATTCGCTATTGACTCATACCCTAGATATGTAACTGTACCAACAGTTTTTTGGCTTTGCTTCAACCATATACGGACATAATCGGAAAACAAAATATCACTTTGAGCACCAGGTTTTTTCTTTTCATGCTCATTCAAAATATCCCTGAGCATTTGTTCAGCCTTGCGTTTGTTGTTCTTTATAGGCAACCCCGTTGAAATCCATTTTTGTTTACGTTTTCCATTTTCATGGAAATTTAATACAACATAATATTTTTCGTTTTTGATTTGCAGACTACCTGTCATTGTAAACTCCTTTCCGAAAGCATTAGGCAGTCCACTGTTACTGAATACCATTTCGTGCCGATTTTATATAATCTTCCAAACAGCATTTTGGCACTAAAATGCGTTTACCAACTTTTTTTGTTTTTATCACCTCTTCTTTGACAAGTTTATATGCAGTATTTCTACTTATTCCAAGCGCTTTTGCCGTTTCTTTTACCGTCATTACATCGGGATATTCATTAAACATCATCAAATACCCCCTGTATGAATTCTTCTGTAAAATCTGATTTTTTCATTTCATTTATTGACGTAAAACGACGTCTGAAAGCTGCAAAAGTTTCCGGCTCGTTGATTTGAACATTCGGATACTGTTTTTCAAATGGTATATTGCTGACAACATAAACTTTAGTAAAACAAGCCACCTTATCATTATATCTACAATCAAGTAGTACAGGATATCCGTCAAGATATTTGAGCATATCATCAATCATCAAACTACTGCGAAACTCTTCAAAAAGAATTACATCCTGACCTTTGTATCCATCAAAAGGATGTTTATAATTCGTAACGCGGAACAAATCATAATCATATTTGCTCATTACAAAACGTGTCTTTCCTACTCCTGTTTCGCCCCAAATATAATGGACTTCCAAATCACGCCAAACATTTTTATATTTTTCTTCTAATATCATCTGACGAGTGTTTTCTAGATGTTGAATATGGTTCATTTCAGAGGGAAACTTTTCTATTATTTCTGCATTACTTGCTCCGTCTTTTATCATTTGATAAACTTGTTCACTTTGTTTTTGACGTGCTGGACGCTCGTCCGGAAGTTCGCCCCATTCTTCAAAAGTACCTTCAACGCAAGTTTCGTGTTTTTTATCATCGACCCATTTTCCGGATTTACTTACATAATCACGATTTTCTTTTACTGTTCCTTTGCTTTGGTCTATATGGACACCATAAAACCGTTTTTGAACTGTACTGAACATAACCGTATTTTTAAAAGCCATAAACACATGTGTATGTGGAGTACCGTTCTCACCTATTTCATCAGCCATACACCAATATATACAACTAGGAAATTGACAAATAATATTCTTGATGTTTTCATGTGTATAACCGTGCTCCACAGGATTATTAATTGTAAGTAAAAATTTTCTGCTAGATGTTTCACGAGGCATTAATCAAATCATCTCCTATAAAATACTGTCCTATCTACGCATACCCCGATATTGTACTCAATACTCTCATTTGCACAGGGTAATACTAGCCTGTGCTTTTTTATTATTCTTTATTTTTTTCTTCTATAGCATTTTTGATAATTGCATTACCCTCCATGCTGAAAGCATTCATTTGTTCAAGCGGTATTTGTGAAAAAGCTTGATTAAGTGTTTTGCTAAAATCATAAGCATTAAGCTGTTTTACAATCATATGTAAACATGCTCCTGCATCGCTCATTTCTCCGTTTTCAACCATATATTCTTTTATACGTTCATAGATTTCCGGAGGAACTGTCAAATTAATTCTTTTATTTGTAGATGGCATACTAACTGCCCCCTTTCGATATAAATATATACCCAAAACATTAGAGTGTCAAGGAGTACTTTTACGTTACTCCTATAGTGATAATGAAAGCGGGCGCTATATTTTAGCGCTCCGCTTGCATTATCTCTTTCCGCTCGTCTATATCTCGTCACAAGTAGCACAACAGTCCAACACAGTCAAGGCTACGGCAACGCCCGCCAAAGGCGGCCTTGACTGCGTCAGCCTGTTGCACTATTGAGCCGATGAGAGCGGCTTAAGCCGCTCCACGCCAAGCGTGGCGGAATGGTATTCTGTAGCGGTGGTTTTCTAACACTTTTCTAACAAATTATTGAAAAACACGTTTTTTTGCATTTTGAGATAAATACAACGTTTTTTCGTCGTTATGCCAATTTTCCGCGAAACTATGCGTTTTTCTGTGTTACTATATGGTACAGGATAATTTCAAATAACACTTCCGGTTACTCTTTCGTAATCAGCAGGTCGCGTGTTCGAGTCACGTCACTAGCTCCAAGCCGAAAATCCTCTTAACCATGCGGGTTGAGGGGATTTTTTGTTTTAAATCTCTTTTGTGTAAAGCTGTATAGCTTTACACGTTTTGCTGTCAGAATTCTATTAAATTTCTGTTAAAATATTTTATTTCTTCTTTTTTCGTGCTATAATTCAATTCGGATTTTATTTCATTTGAAGAAAGAAGATGGAAATTGTTTTGGAAAAATTAAAAAATCTCTTATCTGCGGAAAAACTCTCCGATGCTGTTTCCGTTTTATATATTCCGCTGACCGTCCTTTATCTCGAAATGGCTCTCCGCATAAAATGCGGCATTGAGCTTTGGCAATTTATTTTGCCGACGGCGGTCTTTTCGCTTTCCTTCGGAATCCTTTTCGGAGCGATTCCCCTGCTGTTTGATAACAAAGCCCTCCGCAGGATAAGCGGTGCCGTAATCATTTTCATTCTTTGCCTCTACTATACCGTCGAAGCCTTTGTCCGCGGAAGCTATCAGGTATTTATGACCGTTGATTCCATTCTGCGCGGCACAGGCGGCGTGCTCACGGATTTTTCCGATGCTTTTATTCAGGCCGTCACCGGAGGATTTTTTTCTATTATCGCGATGTTCCTTCCGTTTATCATTTTCATCGTGCTCATTATTGCGAAACGCGAGTACGGCATCCGTGCTCAGATAAAGCGCCGTATGCTCATGGTAATGGCTGCGCTCGTTTTTGTATTTTCCGCTGTTGGCGTCGGTATTGTCCGAAGTGATTCCGCAATGCTCGGCGTTTATCGGGACGGCTATAACTTCGATAACGCCGTAAGTTCCTTCGGGCTTCTTACCGGAACACGCCTTGACGTTCAATACGAATATTTAGGAAATCCTTCGTCGGAACAATTTGTTATTGAGGAACCGGATACCGATATAAAAATTGAACCCGTCGTTCCCTCCGAACCGGTCGAAAACACCGAAACTTCCGAAGAAGAAACAGTCATAGAATACGGATATAACATACTCGATATCGACTTTGACAGCATTATTGCCGAAACAACCGATTCTTCCCTTCTCAACGTGCATAAATATGTTGCGAGCCTTTCCGGCACAAAACAGAACGAATACACCGGCCTTTTTGAAGGAAAGAACCTTATTCTCATTGCCGCAGAATCCTTTTCCAAAGAGCTGATCGACCCGGAGCTCACCCCAACCCTTTACCGCCTTGCGAACAACGGCTTTGTTTTCAGCGATTATTACCAGCCTACCTGGGGCGGCAGCACCTCCACCGGCGAATATTCAATATTCACCGGTCTTGTTCCGACTTCCGGCGTGGGGAGCCTTCTCCGGCTTGTGGAAGGCAACACCGATTTCACCATCGGCAATCTCCTTATTGACGAAGGATATTTTTCCGCTTCCTATCACAACGGTACATATAATTATTACAGCCGCGAGCTTACCCATACAAAACTCGGTTACGCAACCTATGAGGGCTTCGGCAACGGGCTCGAAAACAAAGTCCAAAAGCCAAACGTCTGGCCCGCAAGCGACCTTGAAATGGTGCAGGGCACCATTTCCGATTATATCGGCAACGAACCTTTTTCCGTCTATTATATGAGCGTCAGCGGTCACGGTTTCTATACCGACTTCAACCACCCCATAGCCTCCAAAAACTACAGCTATGTAAAGGATCTCGAGTACTCAACGAACGTCAAATCGTATATTGCCGCAAACCTTGAATTTGAATTCGCTATGGCATATCTTGTTGAAGAACTGGAAAAAGCCGGCATCGCCGATGATACCGTTATCGTAATCAGCAGCGACCACTATCCCTATGCCCTTGAAAAAGGCGAAGCCTGGGGCAATACGGAAGACTGCCTCGGCGAGTTTTACGGCTATACCGTTACAAACAATATGGAACGCGACCACAATGCCCTTATTATATGGTCCGGCTGCCTTGAAAATGAATATGCTGATATGGCAGTCGAAATAAGCGAACCGACCTATTCCCTCGATATTCTTCCCACCCTCTGCAATCTTTTCGGGCTCGAATATGATTCGAGGCTCCTTGCCGGACAGGATATCTTCTCCGATGCGGAGCGCATTGCCATCTGGCCGGAATACAACTGGAAAACAAAATACGGCTATTATAATTTCACCACCAAAAAATTCATTCCTTCGGAGGAAGGTTTTGAAGTTACTGATGAATACATTGAACACATAAATAATATCGTCAAAAACCGCATTGCCTTTTCCAAAGCGGTGCTGAACTACGATTATTTTGAAATCGTTTTGGGTGAAAAATAATACGAACGCTTTCGGCGAAGCTTTTTTCGTCATTCGTGAAAACGATTGGAGATTTGCCAAATCTTCTTATAAAATAAAAAATTTGCAATTTTTTTGAAAATAATGCTTGCCTTTTTTATTCGACTGTGCTATAATAACCCTTGCTGACGTAACAGCATCTGGGTGTGGCGCAGTTGGTAGCGCGCTACCTTGGGGTGGTAGAGGCCGTGGGTTCAAGTCCCGTCACTCAGACCAACGAAAAAAAGACCGTTTAATCGCAAGATTAAGCGGTTTTTTTGTTATATACAGATATTTCCAAATCATCAAAAATTGGCGAAAAAACGGCAACTTTATTTTTTAAGTAAGAGAGAAAATGCCTTCAATTTTGCTTGAAATAGCTTTCTTTCGTGTGTTTTTCCAGTGAACATATATGTTCATCGTTGTTTCTATATCATCGTGCCGAAGCCAAATTCGCACTTCATCAACGGGCATACCCATATCAAATAAAATGCTTGCCGTACTGTGTCGCAAATCGTGAAACCGCATTTTTTTAAATCCCATTTTTATTAATCGTCTTTCAAATCCTCTTGTCATACAGTCTGGGCGCATTACCTTATCTTTTTTACTATTGAGGAAAAGATATTCAGAGCCTTGCGGATTCCGAGCCTTTAATGCAAGAAGCATTTCCCGAACATCGGGAAACATATCATATACACAATGACTTGAAAATGTTTTTGTGCTGTCGCTCGCTTCAATGGTAAGGCTTTTTACAACTGTGTGCTCAATTCTGATTTCATTCTTTACAAAGTCTATTGCCGACCATTTAAGCCCTAAAACCTCTGAACGGCGCAGACCATAATAGAGAGCAAGTGCAACAGCTTCATACAAATAATGCCCTCTAAAGGCTTCTATAAGCTTCTGTGCTTCTTCCGTGCTCAACATAACAGTTCTTTTTGTGTATATGGATTTTGCACGCTTCAAGCGGACGCACGCAGCAGGATTTGCGGATAGATATTCAAATATCACAGCTTTATTTAAAGCCTGTTTTATGATGCTCAAATGCTTGCTCACCGAAGCACGAGAAAGACCACCACTCTTGCCGTCGAGCCTTCCGCTTTTAAGTTTATAGTTTACATAATTTTGAACATCACGAGCCTTGATGTTTTCCAGTATCGGAGCATTTGCGGAAAACCACGGTATAATATGGCTGTTTATATAATTTGTCATAGCTTCGTATGTAGAAAGCTTCAATTCTGCTTTTTCATCTGCAAGCCATTCAGTAAAAAAATCTTCCGTTTTCATTATCTCACCTAATACTGTTATAACATCTACGATTAATTATGTTCTTAAATCCGGTATCGTTGTCGTTAATCTCTTTTGTGACCTCATAAGTCATTTTATCAAATATGACATTGTTTTCCGCTTCTTCGTTTCTGCAATATCTGATAGAGGGCTTTACGCAACCTTTTGAATGTCGCATAATATGAACACCAACAGGATAGAGCGGTAATCTACCACCTTTTATAAATTTCTTCGGTATTTTATTTCCGTTTTCATCTTCAACTTCAAGAACTTTATATGGAACATATTCTGTATTAATTCCCATTTGCTCTGCTTCATCAAAAGAGAGGTCTGCAAGGTATCCAGAAAGATATGCACCGATATTATCTACATTATCAATTTTTCTTGTGCAAGTAAAACCGTGACCCCACATTTTTGCAATTTCGTCATTTGGTATAAATGGCGCTTTTTTATTAAATATTGCTATCAGATGTAAATGCCAAGCACCTCTACCCTGCGGTTCAAGAATAGAGATATATTCTGTATTTAGATATTCTTTCTTGAACTTTTTGTTCCAGAAATTTTTAAAATCGTTGAACACTTTTTTAGTATCACGCATATTTTCAGCGTATGTAAGAGTGATGAATTTGCACTTTGTTGTGTCAGTAACATTAGCATTTATATAGTTTCTTGCGTCTCTAATACTCCGTGCTACGCTCTTCATATCATCACTTCTTTTTTCATTATGATGAACTTCCTTAACTTCACCGTTTCTTAAATCAACATAAAAATCTTTATCAATTTTTCTTATAACTGGACCATTGCTTTTGTGAGTAGAAAATAAAATCTCAGTTATATAACCACATTCAGTAACTTTAACTAAATCATCAGGAGTAGGTCTGAAGTTATCAGAAAGTACATTAAGGGATATACTCATAAATAGTACCTCACTTTCGTACACCTTTTTTCTGATATAATCAAGTTAATATATAACCACCCTCGCGCGGTAGTTTATCCGCGCATAGGGCGGTTACATTTTAGGAGGTCAAGTGACTATGGCAACATCTCTGATTTCCTTACCGACTTCCTCAACATCAAACAGAACAGATTTATAGAGCCAAAAATTGCAGGCGTCACCGGGTATTTTATCCTCGAGCGCATATATAATTTTCTCTTTCAGTTCCGCATGATTATGCGCTACAAAATGATAATCATCATTACCATCTGCAGTTTCATAATAGAGGATAAAAAGAGAGGGTCTGTCAAAATCTTTCAGTTTAATTTTAATATCGTACATATCATAGCCTCCTTAAAACACAATTCAACATTTCGTATGTCGTTTTGTGATTTTATAAGTAATTTTGTAACACAATAATAACATAGAATAACACAAAACGCAACACATTGCAACAAACTTATAAATATTCGTCGAAATGTTCAAAAAAGTTGCATTTATATGGTTAATGTTGTATAATGGTGAAAAAGGAGTGATAAAATGGAAAGGCAAAACATTAAGATAGAAGCTCTTAAAGACATAACTTATAAAAGCTTAGAAACTGGAATAGAATATAATGAAGATTTCAAGAAACGTAAAAAAATGATTGCGGAAAGAATTAAAGAGTTAAGAATTAGCAAAAATTTAAAACAAAGTGATGTAGCAAAAGAAATTAACATAAATAGAGGAACTTACGCAGGTTATGAAATTGAACGCACCGAACCAAACGCAGAAGTGCTAACAAGACTTGCAAAATTTTATGATGTATCAATGGATTATCTTTGCTGTTTAACAGATAATCGTTTTGGTAGATATACAAGCGAAGAACGAGAAGAAAAGGCAAAAGCTGAAATAGAAAATATTCAAAACCAAATAGAAGAACTCCAAAAGAAAATAGAAAATCTCAAATAAAAAAACGGCAGCAGAACCTCTCATACTTCGAGGATCTGTGCCGTTTTCTTTTATAATGCTCTGCGTTTATCTTTAACAAGGCGGTTTGCGGTAGTGGGGCTATGCAATTAAGGCGGACTTTCACTTTCCGGTTGCACAAGCTATTCGCTCGACCATATCGCACGGCGGTATCATTACATTTACATATCCGAAACCTTTAAACAACTGCGTTTATCTATACATCGGTGCTAACCTTGGCTGAATAAAGGGGGCAAGCCCCCTTTACCCCCTTGCAATATGGTGCGCTTCCGTACATTATTTGTTGCAAAATTAACCATTTTGGGGTGGTAGAGGCCGTGGGTTCAAGTCCCGTCACTCAGACCAAAATCCCGCA
>CAZOOL010000053.1:0-10207 GCA_964581405.1 uncultured Oscillospiraceae bacterium
CAGGAAATTGGTTGAAAACGGCAACAGTAATTGATTTTTTAAATATATAGGTATATAATGGTTTTTATATTGGGAAAATCCGGGCAGGAGCAAAAGGCAGATGTTCCGAAGCCGCGGAATTCTTACTAATATACATAATTTCTTTAGAGAGGAAGAAGTTCGTGAAAAGAAAAATTTTCGCAATGTTCCTGGCTCTTTCCATGGTATTTTCCATGGCCGTCGGCGCTTATGCCGAAGAGACAGAAGCGGACGCAGCACCGGCGCTTGTCCTTGAGGTAAATCAGGGAAAAGCAAGCGCAACGGTTGACGTCTATCTCCAGGGCTGCGACGGCGTAACCAACGGAAGCTTTTCAGTGAGCTATGACCCTTCCGTGTTCACCCTTGCGGGAACCGAAACCACGGGTGCATATGCAAAGAACAGCATCAACAGCGAAACCGCCGGAACCGTATCCTTCGCATGGGTCGGCAGCCAGCTGACCGCAGAGAAAACCCTTATGCTCACCCTTAACCTTGAAGCGGTAAACGGTTATATTGAGGAGAGCATGACCTACACCGCAGTTTCCGGCGGTATTTTTGCCGGAACAGAAGACGTTGAAGCCGAAGGCGCAAGCCTCAGCGTCAGCTATGACGGCGGTATCGATACCTCTGCGCTCGAGCGGGCTATCGCCATTGCAGAAGGAATAAAAGAAGGCACCTATACGAGCGAAAGCTATAAGGCATTGAAAGATGCCCTTGCAAAAGCTATCGCGGTGCTCGCAAATTCCGATTCCACTCAGGAGGAAATCAATGCCGCGACGCTTGGGCTTTACGCGGCGATCAATGCCCTCGTTCCGGCGGACGGAACAGGCGTTGAAGTGATCACTCCCGAAACCGGTTCTTCCGAAGAAACCGAAAACCCCGGAACCGGCACAGACTTCAGCCTTGCGGCTGTAATTGCCGTCATCGCCGTTTCCGCTATGGGAATTTTCGTTTCCATGCGCAGCAAACAGGCGAGAAAATTCCTTTGCCTCATTCTCGCTGTTACCATGATCGTTTCCGTTGCTCCGGTCAATGCCTTTGCACAGGTCATCAACGGACAGGAAACCGAAAGGAACGAGGATAATCCCACCGATCTTTCCGGCCTTCAGCAGGCCGTTGAGGAACTCCAGGATTCCATTACCGAACCGGAAACCGAAGAAATCACCGGTTCCGCTGCCGAAATTGAAGATCCCGGCGTTGACCTCAAAATTGAACAGAGCGTTTCCGATGAACAGATCGCTCTTTATAACGACGACGAGATAGTTCGAGTAATAATCGAGCTTGAAGGCAAAGGCCTTCTCGAGCAGGGTTATACACAGAACCAGATCGCGGCCTATGGGCTCAGAGTTTCCTCCGATGCCGCAAAGCTTGAAAAAATGCAGAGCAGCGTTGCCGCGCAGGTCGAAACCGTTGTCGGCGAAACCGGGCTTCTTTCCGGTTCCGAAAGCGTTGAAGTTAAATACAACTTCACCATCGCCATGAACGGTCTTTCCATGGACGTTCCCTACGGTGCTATTGACGAAATCAAAAACATCGAAGGCGTCAAGAGCGTTTGCGTCGCAACCGAATACAGCGTTCCGGAAAGCGTTTCCACCGATACCGTTTCTCCCACCATGTACGCGACTTCCGAAACCTTCGGTTCCGCAAAAACATGGAGCGCCCTCGGCTATACCGGCGCGGGAATGGTAATCGCGGTAGTCGATACCGGTCTTGATACCGACCATCCTTCTTTTGTTGACGCACCCGAAGGCGCGACCATGACCGTCGAGGACGTTGAGAGAGTTCTTACCGAGCTCAACGCATACAAGCTTTACAGCGCGACGAGCGCAGTTGCCCTTAAAGCAAGCCAGCTTTACCGCAACGAAAAGGTTCCCTACGGCTTCAACTATGCCGACGGCGGACTTGACATCACCCATGACTATGACGAACAGGGTGACCACGGTTCCCACGTCGCGGGTATTGCCGCAGCGAACAAAATTGATTCCACCAGCGTAGTCGGCGTTGCTCCCGATGCACAGCTTGTCATTATGAAAGTATTCGGACAGAACAGCACCGGCGCAACCACCGATACCATCATTGCCGCCATTGAGGACTGCCTCCTTCTTGACGTCGATGTTGTAAATATGAGCCTTGGTTCTCCCGCAGGTTTTTGCGAGGACTATGCCCTTGTAAACGAAGTTTACGGAAGGATCCTTGAAACCGATATGCTCCTTGCGGTTGCGGCGGGCAACGGCCACACCTCCGCAAGCGGAAACTCCCTCGGAACCAACCTCAACTATACCGAAGACCCCGATAACGGCATCGTAACCTCTCCGGGTACCTATCTTGCTGCGACAACCGTTGCAAGCCTTGAAAACACCGAAATGATGATGCCCTATTTTATGGTCGGCGAAAACAAGGTCGCTTACGTTGACGTGACCTACTATAATTTTGCCGCTCTTGAGGGAACCTATGAATACGTTGTTGTTCCCGGTGTCGGCGAAGCAAGCGACTATGAAGGCCTTGACGTTTCCGGAAAAATCGCCCTTGTAAAGCGCGGAACCGTTGACTTCACCACCAAACAGGAAAACGCATACAGACACGGCGCGGTTGCGCTTGTTGTTTATGATAACGTAGAAGGCGACCTTGTCAGCATGTATGACGGCGGATTCCTTCCCAACGTATTCGTCAGCAAAGCAGACGGCGAGCTTATGATCGCTGCGGCCGAAAACGGCATTGGCACCCTTACCATCATGCCCTATGGCGAAGAAACCGCGGTTGCGAACTCCGTTGCGGGACTTATCAGCGACTTTTCCAGCTGGGGCGTAACTTCCGACCTCCAGCTTACTCCGGACGTTGCTGCTCCCGGCGGCAACATCTATTCCTGCTATACCGACGGTCAGTACGGCACCATGAGCGGTACCTCCATGGCTTCTCCCCATATCGCGGGTATGAGCGCGCTCGTGCTCCAGTATCTCCACGATCAATACCCCGACCTTTCCGAAGATCAGTACCACGTCATTACGGAATCTCTCGTAATGTGCACCGCCGTTCCGGTATATGACGAAAACGGAATCCTTTATGCACCCCGTGCTCAGGGCGCAGGTTCCGCAAACGTTTATAGCGCCGTAACGAGCCCTGTATATCTCACCGGATATCAGGAATCCACCGGAGAGCTTACCCCGAAAGCTTCCGTCGGCGATGACCCGGAAAGAACCGGTGTTTATACCTTCTCCTTCACCATGAACAACCTTACCGGCAAGGAGCAGGTATATGCCCTTGGCGGAAACGTTCTTACCGACCAGTATCTTTCCTATGAAGGAAAAGAATACATGAGCGAAACCGGAAGAAACCTTTCCGCGAAAGTAACCTTTGAAGCAGAAAACGCAGGACTCGCTTCTCTCGAATACGACGTCAACAAAGACGGCGTGACCGATATGAACGACGTTCAGTATATGCTTGATTACGTCAACGGAGTTGAAAAGAACCTTGACGAAGTTTTTGCAAAAATCATGAACTTCCATGGCGACGAAGTGCTCAACACCGTTGATGTCCAGATTTTCTATGAAATGCTTCTCAGCGAAAGCGTAACCGCGGCAGACCTTGTAACCGTTCCCGCGAACGGTTCCGTCGTGGTAAACGTAACAGTAACCCTTTCCGCCGATGACATGGCATACATGGAAGCGCATTATCCCAACGGCATTTACGTTGACGGTTTTGTCCGCGCATACGCACAGACCGAAGGCGCCGTTGACCTCAGCTTCCCCTTCGTCGGATTCTATGGCGACTGGACCGACGCGAGAATGTTCGACTCCGGCTGGTATTATGAAGATGACGACGTGGAATACAACCGTTACTGGAACGTAATCTTCACCACGCTCGGTTCCGATACAAGCTCCATGGGCGGGCTCGGCCTCAACCCCTATCTTGCGGACGACACCTATTCCACCGAGCACAACGTTCTTTCTCCCAACGGCGATACATATTATGACTATGTTCCCGACATTTACATAAGCCTTATGCGTTCCGCGAAGCTCCTTGAGTTCGTTTGGACCGATTCCGAAGGCAACGAGCTCTTCTATGATGATTATGAATACGCAAGAAAGAGCTTTTACTGGTCCGCGTACGGAATCTGCCTTCCCGCGATGTATATCGACGGCGGATGTTCCCCCTTCACCATGTATGATGAAAACGGAAACCTTATGGTAGAGGACCTTGATAAACTCACCCTCACCATCCGCGGTTATCTTGATGACGGCGACATCGAAGGCATACTCGTGGAAGACTCTCCCCGTCCGGATCCCGCATGGGCAGACGAGGTCGTTGAAATCCCCGTAACCATAGACCTTTATGCACCGACCATCGACCTTTCCACCATCGAATACTTCACCGAAGATGACAGAAACTACGTCAGATTTGTTGTCGAGGATAACTATGACATTGCTGCAATCGTAACCACAACCGCCGGCGGCGGCACTTATGATTACATTCCTGTCAATACCAAGACCGAAGGCGTTGACGGCGAAAAAGCAACCATCGAAATCGACATCACCGATTACGACGCAAAATTCAATATAGTTGTCTGCGACTATGGCTGCAACGAAAACTATTATGAGCTTACCAATGAATCCGGCACCGGTCTTTCCGGCGACAGATTCTATGCATACCGCCGCTATTCCTATGTTGAAACCGACAGTTATATGTATGCGACCGACCAACTTAACGGCTGGTATTCCTTCGAGAGCACCGACGTTATGATGGCCCATACTTCCCAGGCTTCTTCCGGCGAAGCAACCGTATTCGCGGCTGAATACGTTGACGGATACATCTTCGGCGCACAGTCCGGAAGCGATGCTTACGGCAGCAACAGCCTCTTTGTAACAAAAGCAGGTTCTTGGGACCGCACCGAGCTCGGCAATCTCAGAAAGATCGTTTACCAGTGGCCCGGCACGACCAAGACCTATTTCCCGCTCTATCTCATAGCTCTTGATATGACCTATGACTATACGAGCGACACAATGTATATCCTTGCCAACGGACTTGAAAACAACTACTTCCCCGAAGGCATTGAGAACCTGCTCCTCAGCATGGATATCCTTACCGGCACATGGAACCTTCTCGGTATTATCGAACCGGCTGTTGAGGGAGAGGACTTCCTTGCCCTTACTCTTGCCTGTGATAACGACGGCGTTCTTTACACCATCAACCAGAGAAACGGCCAGCTCTATACCATCGACGTTGAAGGCGCCGTGAGCGCATACGGTGATGACGTCACAACCATCACCAACCCCATGAACATCTATACCGCCACAAGCGTTGATGAGGACGGCAAGGTTTCCTATTATCCCGCGGCATATACCCAGTCCATGACCTTTGACCACGAAACCAACAGGCTCTATTGGGCGGGATATCAGGGCATGATGGGAACTTCCTACTTCCTTGAACTTGATAAGAACAACGGCGGAATCCTTGCAATCACAAGAACCGCCGACAACGCGGAGCTTGACGCTCTTATCAAGCCATGGAACTCCGGAAAAGACATTGTTCCCGATGCGGAACTCGAATACATCACCTTTGATGAGAGCGAAATCTTCCTCAACCTCGGACAGAGCGCAACCCTCACCGTAATGCCCAGCCCCTATAACGCGGTGCTCGGCGAAATTGAATGGTACAGCGACAACGAAGAAGTCGCAACCGTAAACGAATACGGCATCGTCGAAGCAAAAGGTATCGGTTCCGCCGTTATCCTCGCCTCCTGCGGATGGTTTGAGGCGGAATGTACCGTAAACGTTTCCGACGTTGACGGAACTCTCTTCGCGTATTCCAGCGGTTCCTGGTATCTTATGGATGCGGGCAGCCCTTCTGCCGCAGTTCAGGTCGTTGATACCATGGAGCTTGACGGCGACGTCAAAGCTGCCGCATACTTCGGCGGTTCCATCTATGCGGCGTCTGTATCCGGCGATTACGGCGCATACAGCACCACTATTTATAAGCTTGATGCCAGCACCCTTTACGGCGAAGCCCTCAATTCCTTCGGCGGCGAAATTACCGCTCTTGCGTTCAGCTACAGCGACGGCTTCCTCTACGGCGTGCTCAGAACCTATAACTCCGAAACCGAATGTGACGAATACGACCTTGTAAGAATCAATACGAAGAGCGGCGATTACATCGTTGCGGCAAGCCTTAAAGAGCTTTATAACAGCGAAAACTGGGATCTTTGTTCCGGCGCCCTTGCAATCGACTATGAAGGCAACTTCTATGTAAACGGCTCCAACGCGGAAGGCTGGAATGATATTTATACCCTCAAGCGCTTCAACTTTGATGAAAACGGCAGAATCGCAAACGTAACCACCTATTCCGATTTTGATATCATGGGTTACAGCGGCGACGCTATGATCTGGTCCGAACGCAACAACGGTATTCTTCATATCGGCGGCAACGAACTCAGATGGGTCGATGTTTCCGATATGTCCGATATCAGAATCATCGAACTCGGAACAGTCCGCGGAGCAGGCTATAACGTATATGCCCTTGCGATGCCGCTCAATTCCGAGCCGGAGCTTCCCGTTGTCGTTCCCACCGCGGTAATGCTTGAGGAAAGCTATTCCGTTCCCGCAGGAGAAACCACCAAAGTAAATCCTTCCACCGATCCCTGGAACGCAACCGGCGAATTCACCTTTGAAACCGCCGATACATCAATAGCAACCGTTGATGAAAACGGTGTTGTAACCGGTATCACCGAAGGTGAAACCACCATCACCGTAACCGAAACTCTTTCCGGACTTTCCGCAACCGCGAAAATCATTGTTGAAAAGAACCCCGGTTATATCTACGGTTACTTCCAGGCATACATTACCGAAGCTCTTCCGATGGAAGTTTGGGGAAGAATTCCGATTTCCAACCCGGAAGAATTTACCCAGATGACCTCCGGAACCTATTCCCTTACCATTTATGCGGCGGCTTATTATGACGGCTTTGTATATGCCTGCGGCCAGCACAGCACCGACGGCAAATACTATATGCTCAGAATCAGCCCCTCCAACTTCGCTTATGAGATAATCGGCGAACCCGATTTCCTCGTCCGCGATATGGCGTTCGACTATACCACCGGAACCATGTATGCCGTAGGCTATGATGAAGTCGTCAAAGGCGGACTCTATGCCTTCGATATAAAAACCGGCGAATTCACCTTTATTGCCGATAACGATATGGGCGCCACCCTTGTTGCGCTTGCCTGTGATAATAACGGCGTTCTTTATGCCGCGGATGATTACGGCGAGGTCGTTATCGTTGATAAGGAAACCGCCGTTCTCCAGTCCACCGGAATTTACGGCGGCTACAGCATGTATTTCCAGTCCATGGTATATGACTACAACAACGATACCATTTATTGGGCAAAAGGCGGCAGCATCTATGAGGTTGACGTTGAAAAAGGCACCATGAAATCCATCGGAACCACCGGCTGTTCCGTAAGCGGACTCTTTACCGTACCGCAGACGGAAATCGAGGTTCCTGAATCCGTTGAACCCGCGGGCGTCGTCCTTGCGGAAAAGAACACCGTCGCAGTGGGCGAAACCCTCGCGGTTGAAGCGGTCGTTCTTCCCGTAAGCGTTTCCGCGGTTGATAAATCCCTCAGCTGGAGTTCTTCCGATGAGAGCATTGCGGTTGTTGACGCAAACGGCATTATCACCGGCGTTTCTGAAGGCGAAGTCAATATCACCGCAACCGACAAAAACGGAAATTCCGATACTGTTTTTATCACCGTAACCGCCGAGCACCGTTACTTCTACGGATATGACGAGCTTTCCAACTCCTGGGTACAGTTTGATACCGACGGCAAGATCAGAAAGAGCTGGCCCGACGCAGAGGGAGCTTCCCCCATTGCTGCGGCTCAGTATATTGACGGCGTTCTCTATGCCTATGACGAGGACGGTTACTTCTATTCCGTTGATACCGAAACCTTCGAGAGAACCCTTCTCGGCGACGGTATCCATGGTCTTCTCGCCGACGGACTTCAGGCCTATGACCAGACCGGAACCTATTACGTTGACGGCGTTCCCTATAAAATGATCGACCTTGACTACGCGGTCGTTCAGGGCAGACGCGGAACCGTTACCAAGTTCTACGGCGTAATGATGGCATACAATATTTCCCTCTGGCAGGATGACTTCAGCTATATTTTCGCTGAACTGGATATAGAAAACGGCAAAATCGTTCAGGTCATAGTTTCCGATATGCTTGTTGACTATGAAATGAGCCTTCGCCCGACCAACCTCATCTACCGCGGCGGATATCTTTATACCGTTAACGGCTATATCACCGGCATGGTAACAAGAATCGACCTCGGCGGCGGAGAGGTTACCGGAACCGCTATCTTCCCCGAATACTGGGGCGATTTCAACGGCGGCAGATCCCTTCTCGAAGATCCGCTTACCGGAACGGTTTACGCAATCCGCGATAAACGCACCGATTATATCGGTCAGGAGGACTATACCGGTGAATTCTCCGAATCCGTTCTTTGCACAGTCAACCTCGGTATTGCCAAGTGCGACGTCATCGCAACTGTCGGAACCAACGTACGCCTTACCGGTATGTTCATCAAATAATCAATAAACGGCATTTATACCGCAGGAATTTTTCTGCGGGCAAAGATTGCAAAAAAAAGAGCGGCACTTCGCAAGGAAGTGCCGCTTTTTTGGCGGTGGGCCGTGATGATTTTTGATTTTCTGCGCGCTATATGGAAAGGAGCTCCAGCGCGGTATCCGCAACCTTTTTGTAATCGTCCTCCGGGCGTTCAACGAACCAGCTGTAAAGGGTCGAATAAATGGAGAAAGCGTAGTAGTTGCACTTGTAAACGTCTATTTCCGGCCAATCCTCTCTTATGGAGATAACGAACATTTTCGTAAGGTAGTCGGAAAGACCGTTTTTGTGCATTATAAGGAAATATTCCCGATAGCTTTGCCATTTGAGGAAATAATCGTATATCCTTTCCCGATAGGTGGGCCATTTGCTTTCTTCCCGAAAGTCCTCGACTATCAGCCAGAAGGATTCGTCAAGAATATTATACAAATTGGAATAATGGCGGTAAAAAGTACGCCTTGTAATGCCGGCTTTTTCACAAAGCTCCGTTACGGTTATATCATATATTCTTTTCTTTTTCAGAAGTTCAAAAAGCGCGATTCGGATGCTTTCTTTGGAAATGGTATTTCTTGTCATGTCACATCTTTTCCGTTTCTGTGTCAATAAAGTTTTGGCATATTGTTTTAAATTTAACTGTTGCTTACAATTATATCAAATTAAAAACAAAAGGAGAAGATAAAATGTTGCTCGAAAATAAAAAAATTTTTGTAACCGGCGGCTGCCAGGGAATCGGTTTTGGCTGCGCGAAAAAATTCCTTGAAGAAGGCGCAAAGGTCACCATCATGGACTATGCGGACGAAGAAAAGCTTGCCGCAGTTAAAGAAAAGCTCGGTGAAAACTGCTTTGTTATCCACGGAAACGTAACCAAGAGCGAGGACGTTGCAAAAGCTGTCGCTTATGCAGTTGAAATGATGGGCGGACTCGACGGCGCGGTCAACAACGCAGGCGGCGGTCAGGGCGCAACCATCATGGAAGCCACCGACGAAAGCTTTGATGCTGTTGTAAGACTTTGCCTTCACGGAACTTTTTACAGCGTAAGAGAAGAAGCAAAGGTCATGAAAGAAAACGGCGGTTCCATCGTCAATATGTCCTCTCTCAATGCTTCCTTCACTTCCCAGGGCGCAGTTTCCTATAACAGCGCAAAAGCCGGCGTTGACGCACTCACCAAAACCGCGGCTCTTGAAATGGGCAAATACGGCATCAGAGTAAACTCCATCCGTCCCGGTTTCACCATGACCGAAGGCCTCAGCGGTGCCCTTGCTGTTCCGGGTTATACTGAAATCGTTATGGAAAAATGCCCCATGAACAGATACGGCAAACCGGAAGACGTTGCAAACCTTGCGGCATTCCTTCTTTCCGATAACTCCACCTATATCACCGGCGCTATCCACACCATCGACGGCGGCATGGAAACCACCGGCTATCCGAACGTACAGAAAGCAATCGACGCTCTCATCGCACAGATGGCTGCACAGCAGCAGGGCTGATAGAATCGGAATAAAAAACGGAACGGTTCTGACCGTTCCCTGCAATAAAACGGGCGGATGATATCCGCCCCTACGGATAACAA
>CAZOOL010000054.1:0-10117 GCA_964581405.1 uncultured Oscillospiraceae bacterium
TTATAATGTCAATATTATGGGCGACCTTCTTGATGAGCTCGAGAGCAGCGGCGTATTCTTTTAATTAAAAATAATTTGGAGGTGAATATCCTTGCTTACACCGAATGATATTTCCAGCAAAAAATTTGAAAAATCCGCTTTCGGATATAAACCCGAAGACGTTGATAACTTCCTTTCCGATATCATAGATTCCTATGCTGCGGTTTATAATGAAAAGGAAGATGCCGAAAAAAAGCTCGAGGTTCTTGCTGAAAAGCTCGAAGAATACCGTTCCAACGAGGACAGCCTTCGCACCGTTCTTATGGGCGCACAGAAGCTCGGCGATAACATTGTTCGCGATTCCAAAGCAAAGGCAGAGGTCATAATCTCCGAGGCGGAGAATCAGGTAAGACAGGTGTTCTCCGAATCCGAAGCAAAAATCCTTAAAGAAAAGGAAACCCTTTCAACCCTTCAGAAAGAGACCGCAGATTTCAAAAAACGCCTTTTGGCTATGTACAGACAGCACCTTGAACTCATAAGCCTTATGCCCGAAAGCAGCGAAGAAAAAGATCCCGAAGATGAGGTTCCTTCCGAAGCAGAGGAAACCGTTCTCGAAGAAACCGTTTCCGCAGCTGAAGAAACTGATGAGGATATTGATTTCGACGAAGTTTCCATGGCGGAAACAAGAAGAATCGATCTTGATGTACAAGAATAATTGACAGGAGAAACAAATTAGAAATGGCCATCGATTATAACGCAACAATGAATTTGCCGAAAACCGACTTTCCCATGCGCGCGGGACTTCCTCAGCGCGAACCGGAGATGATCAAAAAATGGCATGACGAAGAACTTTATCAGAAACTCATGGAAAAGAACAAGGATCTTCCTCTTTACGTTCTCCATGACGGCCCTCCTTACGCAAACGGCGATATCCATATGGGCACGGCACTCAACAAAGTTCTTAAAGATATCATCGTAAAATACAAAAACATGAGCGGATACAAAGCTCCCTATATTCCCGGTTGGGATACTCACGGACTTCCCATCGAGCTCAAAGCAATGAAAAAAGTCGGCGTCGAAAACATCCATTCCGCCGTAGAACTCCGCAAAGTCTGCCAGGAATTTGCGGAACATTTCGTTGACGTTCAGAGAAGCGAATTTATCCGTCTCGGCAGCATCGGCGATTACAGCCATCCTTATCTCACTTTCCAGCACAAGCACGAAGCCGAACAGATCAGAGTCTTCGGTGAAATGGCAAAGAAAGACTTCATTTATAAAGGTCTTAAACCTGTTTACTGGTGCCCCGAATGTAAAACCGCCCTTGCGGAAGCCGAAATCGAATACGAGGAAGACACCTGCCATTCCATCTATGTCAAATTCAAGGTTGATGATGATCAGGGCAAGCTTTCCGCACTCGGAACCGAGCTTGACAAAACCTATTTCGTAATCTGGACCACCACCACATGGACCCTTCCGGGCAACCTTGCAATCTGCCTCGGACCGGAATATGATTACGTTGCGGTAAAAGCAAACGGCGAATATTACATCATGGCAAAAGAGCTCGTTGAAAGCGCTATGAAAGCCGCTAAAATTGATGAATATACCGTTTCTGAAACCAGCGTAAAAGGCAAGGAACTTGAATATATCGTTTACAGACATCCGTTCATTGACAGAACCGGTCTTGTAATCGTCGGCGACCACGTAACCCTCGAATCCGGTACCGGATGTGTTCATACCGCTCCCGGTCACGGCGTTGAGGACTTTGAGGTCTGCGTAAACCATTATCCCGAAATCCCGATCATCGTTCCTGTTGACGGCGACGGCAAGCTCACCGCAGAAGCAGGGGAGTTTGAAGGTCTTACCACCGACGAAGCCAATAAAGCAATTTACGCAAAACTCATTGAGCTTAACGCACTTTTCACCAGTGAAAAGATCATCCACCAGTATCCTCATTGCTGGAGATGCAAATCTCCGATTATCTTCCGCGCAACCGAACAGTGGTTCTGCTCTGTTGACGGATTCAAAGAGGATGCCTGCAAAGCCATCGACACCGTTCAGTGGATTCCCGAGTGGGGCGGCGACAGAATCAAAGGCATGGTAAACGACCGTTCTGACTGGTGCATCAGCCGCCAGAGAACCTGGGGCGTTCCTATCCCGATTTTCTACTGCAATGACTGCGGCAAAATCATCATTAACGAAGCCACCATCGAAGCTGTTGCATCTCTCTTTGAAAAAGAGGGAAGCGATGCATGGTTCACTCACAGCGCAAACGAGATTCTTCCCGAAGGATTCAAATGCGAATGCGGCTGCACCGAATTTACAAAAGACAACAACATCATGGACGTATGGTTTGACTCCGGCGTTTCCCATGCTGCTGTTTGTGACGAAGAACACGGTCTTCATTGGCCGGCAGACCTTTACCTCGAAGGCGCTGACCAGTACCGCGGATGGTTCCAGTCTTCTCTTCTTACTTCCGTTGCTTCCAAAGGCTGCGCGCCCTATAAAGCAGTCTGCACCCACGGCTGGGTTGTTGACGGCGAAGGCAAAGCAATGCATAAATCTCTCGGCAACGGCATGAGCCCCGACGAGGTTACCGAAAAATTCGGTGCCGATATCCTCAGAAGCTGGGTCGCTTCTTCCGACTATCACGCAGATATCAGAATTTCTCCCGATATCCTCAAACAGCTTTCCGATGTTTACCGCAAAATCAGAAATACCGCAAGATTTATTCTTTCCAACCTCAATGATTTCGATCCCGACAGGGATTCCGTTGCGATTGAAAAAATTGACGGCATCGACAAATGGGCTCTTGCGAGAATGGACGAAATTCTTGATAAATGCAAAGCGGCTTATGATAAATTCGATTTCCACATCGTATATTCCACCATCCGCGATTTCTGCACCACCGATCTTTCCAACTTCTATCTTGATATCCTCAAAGACAGACTCTATGTTGAGAAAGCCGACAGCGAAAGCAGAAGGGCTGCCCAAACTGTCATTTACAACATTCTCCGCGGCATGACCCTTTGCCTTGCACCTGTTCTTTCTTTCACAGCCGAAGAAATCTGGGGATTCCTTCCCAGAAGCGAAAAAGACGATGCTGATTCCGTATTCTTCAACCGGATTCCCGAAAAGAGCGGCATTTTTGCCGATGCGGAATTCATGGCAAAATGGGAGAAAATCGACGAGCTCCGCGATATTGTCAATAAGGCACTTGAAGAAGCCCGTGCTCAGAAACTTATCGGCAAATCCCTCGAAGCGAAAGTCACCCTCAACTGCGGAAGAGACTGGTATGATTTCGCAAAATCCGCAGAAAACGACCTTGTTTCCGCATTCATCGTTTCCGCTGTTGAAGTCGCCAAATCCGAATTTGACGGCGTTGACGTAAAAGTCGAGGTTGCTCCCGGCGAAAAATGCGAACGCTGCTGGACCCACAGCCATACCGTCGGCGAATGTACCGAACATCCCACTCTTTGCGCACGCTGTGCCGCAATCGTCGGATAAAAGATAATTATAATACGGGCGGAATCCATCAAAGATTCTGCCCGTTAGCTTTTTGGAGGCAAAATGTTTCAGCTTGTTTCTACAATCATTGCGGTGCTTCTCATCGCCCTTGACCAGATTGTAAAAAATTGGGCCGCCGAAACCCTTGTTAAAGGCGACATTACAATTATAGAAAATGTATTATATTTTAAATATGCTGAAAACACCGGCGTTGCTTTCAGTATGTTTTCCGATAACCGCTGGTTACTTGTCGGCGTAACGGCGATTATGCTTGTCGTCGTTCTTGCATTTTTCCTTTCCGGAAAAGTTACCGATAAGCTCGAGCAATTTGCGCTTGCGCTGATGCTTGCTGGCGGAGTCGGCAACCTTATCGACCGCATAAGCCTTGGATACGTCATAGATTTTATAGATGTGCGTATTATAAACTTCGCAATCTTCAATATTGCCGATATGTGCATCTGCATTGGCGCGGGACTTGTCGTTCTTTCTGTTTTCCTTTCTGAAAAACGCGAAAATGAAGAAAAAGAATCCAAAAAACAAGAATTTGACGATATCGACAGGGACCTTGAAAAAATATTCGCAAAGGAAAACGACGATGAATAGGATAGTCATAACCGTACCCGAAGAAGCTGACGGCGCAAGAGCTGATAAATTTCTTGCTGAAAGCATCGACCACCTTACTCGTTCCGCTTTGCAGAAGCTCATTGCCGCCGGGAATGTTGAAATAAGCGGCAAACCCATCGCCAAAAGCCGTGTGCTCAGGGAAGGCGAGGATATTTCGGTAATTATTCCGGATGCGGTTTCCCTTGATGTTGAAGCGGAAAATATTCCGCTTGATATATATTACGAGGACGAAGATCTGCTCGTTGTCTATAAGCCAAAGGGAATGGTGGTCCATCCCGCACCGGGAAATCATAACGGGACCCTCGTAAATGCGCTTCTCTGGCACTGCAGGGAAAGCCTTTCCGGAATAAACGGCGTTCTTCGCCCGGGAATAGTTCATCGCATTGATAAAGACACGAGCGGTCTTTTGCTGGTTGCGAAAAACGATTTTGCCCATGTTTCTCTTGCGGCACAAATAAAGGAACACAGCCTTAACCGCATATATCAGACCATCGTTTACGGTGTTAATATGCCGGACGAAGGCGACATTGATGCTCCCATCGGAAGAAGCACGAAAGACCGAAAAAAGATGGCCGTCATCGACGGCGGAAGAACCGCCCAGACCCACTATTCGGTCGTGAAACGCTACGCGGGATATACTCACGTTCAATGCAAGCTTAAAACCGGCAGAACCCATCAGATAAGGGTGCATATGGCTTATATAGGTCATCCGGTTGCGGGAGATGCCGTATATGGTCCCAAAAACGTCATTACCCAGCTCGGCGGGCAATGCCTTCATGCCGGCACCATCGGTTTTGTCCATCCGAGAACCGGGGAATATATGGAATTCACCGCGCCTCTTCCCGAATATTTTACCGAGTTTGAAAGAAAACTGGAGGAACTCTGATGATCGAAAGTCTTTCGGATATTCTTATAATCACCGACGTTGACGGTACCCTTTTGCGTGAAAAGGACGGAATTTCAAAAGAAAACCTCGAAGCAATCAAAAGATTCACTGACAAGGGCGGACACTTTACAGTTTCTACCGGCCGCGCAATCGACGTTGCAATGTATCTTTTGAAGGATATCCCGATAAATGCGCCCTCTGTTCATATAAACGGCGGTTATTTTTATGACTGGGAACACGGAAAAATAATCGAGCCGCATTATATTTCCAGATACGCACGCTATGCTGTAAAGAAAGTGGCTGAAAAGTTTTCGTGCTGCGACTGTCATTTCGCCGCAAAACATTCCGTAAACCTTATGACATCCGGCGAATATTTGAGAAAATATATCCCGTCAAGGGAATTCCATTTCTTTGACGGAAGTTTTGAGGATATACCGGACGAAGTATATAAATACATAATCTGCTGTGACCCTGAAAATATGAATGAAATAAGAAAATTCGCCGAATCTGTCGCCGGCAGGGACGTCAGAATCATACAGTCCAGCCCATTTTTCCTCGAAATTCTGCCGCCGGAAAACTCAAAAGGAGCTTCTCTTAAAAGGGTTTGCGAGATGATCGGTATTCCGCAGGAGAATTCCGTTGCCGCAGGCGATTATGAAAACGATTCCGAAATGATTCTTGCCGCAGGTATCGGTGCAGCGGTTGAAAACGCCCAGGAGGGGCTTAAAGCCGTTGCCGACGTAATTCTACCGTCTTGTGAGGATAATGCCATAGCGCACCTTATAGAGTTTCTGGAGGAAATGTATGAATAGGGAAGACAAACTGACGCAAAAAGATAAGACGGCGTACTTTGTTCTGTCTTCGGCAATTCTTTTGATCATGCTTTGTGTGATAATGGCGGATTCACCGAAATACCTGACGATTCCGTATGCGGCGGAGCTTTATACGGATGAAATAGGGGAATATTCCGAAATTTCGGAAGGTTCCTATGACAGTATTTTTCCAATAGATATAAATACTGCTACAGCAGAAGAGCTTCAGCTTATTCCCGGTATCGGACCGGCAACCTCAAAGCTGATAATAGATTTTAGAAATGAACTCGGAACGGTACTTGATTTCGATGAATTTCTTGCGGTTGACGGCATCGGAACAAAAACCGTCGAAAAACTGAAAAAATATTGCACAATTAATTGAAAATTTTTTAAAATAGTAGTTGACATTTCCAAAAAAATGTTATATAATATCAAAGTCGCTGAACGACAGCGATATGCCTTTGTAGCTCAGTTGGTAGAGCAGGGGACTGAAAATCCCCGTGTCGTTGGTTCGATTCCGACCGAAGGCACCATTTGCGGGTTTAGCTCATCTGGTAGAGCGCGACCTTGCCAAGGTCGAGGTAGCGAGTTCGAGCCTCGTAACCCGCTCCAGATTTTGAGCCCCATATATTTGTGGGGCTCAAAATATATGGCGACATAGCCAAGTGGTAAGGCAGAGGTCTGCAAAACCTCGATTCACCAGTCCGAATCTGGTTGTCGCCTCCAAAAATCAAGCACCGTTTCTTAATGAAGCGGTGCTTATTTTTTATTTTCAAAAGAAAAGCGGTGATTATTTTATGATAACAATAGTTTCCGAAGAAAACGTATATGATGCCGCGGCTGTATATATGAAATCATGGAGAGAATCCCATAGCGATATCTGCTCCGCCGAATTCATCGAAAAACACGACCTGCAATATATGATAAATTATTTAACTGAAAAGAAAGACCACGGATATGATATTTTTATTGATTATAATTCTGAAAAACCTGTTGGCCTTGTCGGAATAAACCCAGCCGACGATGAAATTTGCCTTCTCTACATTCTTCCGGAAGAGCAGGGCAAAGGCTTCGGAACAGAGCTTCTGAAATTCGCGCTTTCGAGGTGCAAAAATCCTTATGTAACGGTTCTTGATACAAATACAAAAGCCGCTGAATTTTATAAAAAGCGCGGATTTGTTCCGGCGAAGGAACAGCCGGAACGCGCCGAAAACAAAAGAATTTTTGAGCGCAAATATGTTTACCAAAAGTGAAATATGTGATAATATAAATATAATCAAAAATGCGGAGGAAAATATGAAGCGTATTTGTATTATTTATACCGGCGGCACCATCGGCATGGAACGCGGCAAAAACGGATATGAACCCGGGAAAGTACCTTTTGCCGATATTATGGCGGGAATAAGCGATTTTTCATCGCCGGAACTCCCCGAATATGACGTAATTGAATTTTCTCCGCTTCTGGATTCTTCGGACGTTACCGTAAGCGAATGGAACCTTATCGGAAAAACAATTTCCGATAGAATGGAAGATTACGACGGATTCGTTGTTCTTCACGGAACGGACACAATGGCCTATACCGCATCCGCGCTTTCTTTTATACTCCGCAATCTACCGAAGCCGGTAATCGTAACCGGTTCCCAGATTCCGCTTTGCGAAATAAGAAGCGACGGCAAGGATAATATTCTTGCTTCCATGATGATAGCAGCTTCCGAAAAAGTTTTTGAGGTTTGCATTTTCTTTGCCGGAAAGTTGATCCGCGGAAACCGCTCCATAAAAATGTCCGCGGACAGCCTTATAGCTTTTGATTCGCCGAATTATCCTCCTCTCGCCGATGCCGGCATAGGCATCAGATACCGGGACTCCATACTTATCAAAAAGCCGGAAAAGCCTTTTGAAATGACTGCGTTAATGGAAGAACCCATAGGCGTTATTAAAGTTTTCCCGGGAATACAGATTGAACTTTTTGAACCGATAATTACAAAAAAACTCCGCGGAGTCGTTCTCGAAACCTTCGGTGCGGGAAATGTTCCCGGATACTGTGAAGGGCTTTCTTCCATAATTGAAAAAGCCTATGAGCACGGCAATATTGTCGTGGTATGCTCGCAATGCCCCACCGGAACGGTAAGCCTCGGAACATACGCTGCGAGCAGTCCGCTTAAAAAAGCCGGTGCGGTAAGCGGGAAAAATATGACTACGGAAGCCGCCGTTGCAAAGCTTTATTATCTGCTCAGCTGCGGATACCCGAAAGAAAAAGTCAAGGAACTTATGGAAAAGGATCTTTGCGGCGAGCTCGATGAATAAAAAGGTGTGTGAAATATCAAAATGTTTGCAGAGCAAATGAATTATACTGAAAAAGGACAGGGCGAACCCCTTATACTTCTTCACGGAAACGGAGAGGATTCCTCTATTTTTGATAAATTCGGCGATAAGTTTGCCGAAAAATACCGTGTTATCGCCATTGATACCCGCGGCCACGGTGAAAGCCCCATGGGGGAAGAACCTTTTTCGCTTTATCAGTTCGCCGATGACCTTGAGGAATTTATGGATATAAATTCCATAGAAAAGGCAAATATCCTCGGTTTCAGCGACGGCGGAAACATCGCGATGATCTTTGCTTCACAGCACCCGGAAAGGGTCATAAAGCTCATTGCCAACGGCGCAAACTCAAAGCCTTCAGGCATGAAAACCGGGATCCATTTCGTTATGTGGGTGATGTATATCATATATTCCGTTCTCGGAATATTCTCGCAGAAGTTCGCTTATAAAAAGCTTCTTTTTTCGCTTATGCTTTTTGAACCCCGTCTTACTGCCGACGATTTGAAAGAAATCACCGTTCCGACCCTTGTTCTCGTCGGAACAGACGACCTTATCAAGGAAAAAGAATCCCGATACATAGCAAAAACCATTCCGGATGCGGAGCTTTGCTTTGTTCTCGGCGGACATATGATACTCAAAGAAAATCTTAAAGACTATTCTTATGCGGTTTTAAAATTTCTTGAAAAATAAAGGAGAGATTTAATAATGAAAAAACTTCTTGTAGTTATTGACTATCAGAACGACTTTGTAAACGGAAGCCTCGGCTTCGAGGGTGCAGAGCTTCTTGATGAACGCATTGCCGCAAAGGTTGAAGCATACCGTGCCGAAGGCCACGATATCATCTATACCATGGATACCCACGGTCCTGCTTATCTTGATATGCAGGAAGGCAAAAAGCTCCCGGTCGTTCATTGCCAGAACGGCACCGAGGGCTGGAAGCTTTACGGAAAAACCGGCGAAGCCTGCCAGGGCTGCATGACCATCGGCAAACACACTTTCGGAAGTTTCGACCTTGCGATGCTCGTGCTCCACAAGGACTACAACTATGATGAAATCGAAATCTGCGGCGTTGTCACCAATATCTGCGTTATGGCAAACGCTGTGCTTCTCAAAACCGCACAGCCCGAGGCGGAGATCATCATCGACGCAACCTGCGTTGCAAGCAACGACAAATCCCTTAACGACAAGGCTCTTGATGTTCTTGAGAGCATGCAGTTCACTGTTATAAACAGATAATGGATTTCAAATCGAATGAATCGCTTTCAGAGTACATAAAGCAGATGACAGACAGAATCACCGAAATCCTTTCGGATTGTGAACCTTCTGTTTATCTCTACGGTTCCGTCACGATGGACGATTTCAAGTACGGTTGGAGCGACATTGATATTCTTGTTCTTACGCAAAAAGCCATCACAGAGGAACAAGCGGAAGAACTTGTTCGCCTGCGGCAAAAGATGGCGGAAGAATATCCTGATAACCTGTATTTCCGCCTGTTTGAGGGAGGCATGCTTTCTGTTTCTGGTTTTATGAATAAAACGCCCGACAGGGTCGTTTATTGGGGGACAAGCGGTCAGCGCATAACGGATTCTTATACTTTTGACAGCTTTTCTATGGCGGAACTTTTGGAAAACGGCATTTTGCTTTTTGGGAACGACATCCGCTGCGGTTTGGAATATCCCGCATACGAAAGCCTTCGCTTTGACGTTGAAAGACATTATAATGCTATCCGCAGCTATGCACAAACCACCGACAGAAGTCTTTATTCTTTCGGCTGGCTGCTCGATATTGCAAGATGCATTTATACTTTGCAAACCGGAAAAATTATTGCTAAAACGAAAGCAGGGGAATGGGCGCTTAAAAATGGCATCTGCCCGGTTTCATCGGAACTTGAAAAAGCGCTTTCGGTAAGAAAGAATCCGACCGAATACCTGAAAGATGTCGCAACCTTTGATTATGCCGAAACACTCGGTCCGGCAATACAAAAATTTGCGGA
>CAZOOL010000055.1:0-10115 GCA_964581405.1 uncultured Oscillospiraceae bacterium
TTCGCTGTCGATGGCGGCGGTTTCGACGCTGAAATCGGAGGGGAGGGGATTTTCTCTGTTCACAAGGATCATATACCATTCATCTCTCGGAATGGGGTCTTCCTCAACGACTGGTTCCGGTTCGGCAACCGGTTCTTCGACAACCGGAACTTCCGGTTCGGAGGGGCTTTCCGCTTCGGAAGAGGAGGAAACGGGCTCTTCGGGGATATCCGCTTCGGGAATTGCTTCGCTTTCGCTTTGGGAAGATTCCGTTTTTACCCCGACGGACGGGAGGCTTATATCCGGGCCGTATTCGATGAAGGCGAAAATTCCGCCGCCGATTGCGGCGACGAGCAGGACAGAAAGCACCGCGACAGCGATTTTTCTTCCGGTATGCTTTGGCTGGCGTATTTTTATGGCGCGGGGTTCGCGCTCTTCCGGGTCGATTCTTGTACCATTTGACATTTTATCTTTCTCCTTTTCATTTAAAGGGAATTTAATATGTACAAAATTCCACATATAAACTATAGTAAAAAAATGCCGTTTTGTCAACCTCGGCGGAACCGTTCATGCTCCGGAAGGAATTTTGTTCCAGGTACGGATAACATTTTATTTCGGATCTCGGCATATAAAATCCGTGTAAAAAATTTTTTCGGGAGGTTTTTATATGGCTTTTGATATGCGGGATTATGAGCTTGGGAAAAGACCGCTGTGGGCGATCCTTGCGGCGGTTTTGATATTTGCAGCGCTTATATTTTTTGTGACGAACTGCGTTGCCCTTGGGGAAGGGAGCCGGCTTTTGCCAATATATTCCGTCGAAACGGAGGAGAAAAAAGTCGCCGTAACCTTCAACTGCGCGTGGGGGGCGGAGGATATCCCCGAAATTCTCGCAATACTTGATGATTATGACGCAAGGGCGGCTTTTTTTGTTCTCGGTCAATGGGCGGAGGATAATCCTGACGCCGTAAAAATGATTGCGGAAGCGGGGCATGAGATCGGGACCCACAGCAATACCCACCCTGATATGGCAAAGCTCGGCGCAGCCGAAATCGAAAAGGAGCTTATCCGTTCCTGCGAACGCATTGAAAAGGCCGGAGGCAGCGGGATAAAGCTTTTCCGCGCGCCAAGCGGTTCGTATTCGAACGAGCTTATTGAAACGGCGCAAAAGCTCGGCTTCATTACTGTTCAGTGGGACGTTGACAGCCGCGACTGGAAGAATCTTTCCGCGGAGGAAATGATAGACAGCGTTACTTCCAACGTTAGGAAAGGGAGCATAATCCTTTTTCACTGCGGGAAGGAAAACACCCTCGAGGCGCTTCCGCAGATACTTGAAATCCTTTGCAACAAGGGTTATTCCTTCGTCGGCGTTTCCGAGCTTATTTATACGGAAAATTACACCATCGACCACACGGGAAGACAGCATAAACTGAGCTGATTTTTTTGATTCGGTTGCTATTTTTTGTTTGTTGTGATAACATTTTATACAGCATTAAAACATAATGAACGGAGCGGGCGAAAGCCCCCATCGTTTTATAGGAGAATGAACTCAAGCGCTGCTTGAATAAGGCGGATTCAACGGATAATTTATTTCAAAAATGCCGCGGGGCTGATATAATCGGTCTTGCGGAAAGGCTCCGGAGCTTTCGAAAAAACAGCATCATCAGGAGGAACTAAAATGTTTGACGTAGCAAAAATAGCGAAGAAAATAAGGGAAACCAGAATCGAAAAAAACATGACCCAGGGCGACCTCGCAGACTTTATGGGGGTGAGCTATCAGGCTGTTTCCAACTGGGAAAGAGGAAACTCCATGCCGGATATATCGAAGCTGGAGGATTTATGCAGGTCGCTTGATATAAGCGTCGGCGAGCTTCTCGGAATCGAAAACAAAGCGACCGCGGCGGTTGAAAAGGTCATAGAAAACAAAGAGGAACTTTCGTTTGATGAAATCGCGGACGTCGCGCCGATCATGCCGCCGAAAACGCTCCGGGAAAAAACCGTTAAAGTAAAAATGAACGGAAAGAATATTGATTTTTCTTCCCTTTCAAAAATTGCGGAATTTCTTGACGGGGATTCCATTTCGGAGATACTGAAAGGAGCTATTTCCGTAGCGGATGAAGCTCTTAAAAGCCTTGACGGACTTTTTAATATAATCGAATATATGCCGGAGGAAACCATACGCGAGGTCGTGGAAAATGCCGATGAAAAAGGGCTCGATTCCATTGCTGAATGTATCGAAGATATTGACGACGATAATATCGACCTTTTTGCCCAAAAATGCCTTGAAGCGGACCGCTTTGACCTTATCCTTCAGACGGCGGAATTCCTTCCGGATGAAACCCTTGAAAAGGTTGCGGAACATTGCGCCGAAAAAGGAAAGCTTGGGGAGCTTTTCGGAATCGCAGAATTTTTGCCCGATGAGGCAAACCTTAAAATGGTCGAAAAGGCAAAGGAAGAGGATATGTCTTTGCTTTTCGGGTTCATGGATTATTTTGACGATGACGCCGCGGAGCTTTTCACGGAAAAATGCCTTGAATTTGATAAACCGGAGATTATCATCGAATGCGCGGATCATCTTCCGGAGGAAGCTTTTGATAAAGTCGTTGATGACTGGATTGAAAAAGGCGATTATGAAAGGCTTTCCTCGATTTATCAGTATCTTGAGCAGCATCAGCTCCAAAAAATTGCGAAAGCCCTTCTCGAAAAAAACGCGGACGATAAAATTTCGGAAATCGCGGAAATCGCGGAATATCTTTAATGTGAAAACCCCGGCGGAAATCCGCCGGGATTTTTTAGATTGCTTCCGTACAAAAACGCAGCCGCGGCGGAAAGCCTTTTTATCTTTGATTTTACTTGATTTTGTATCTGAAAAAGGGTATTATATCCTATAATAAAGGCGATGAGAGGTGCTTTATGACCGAAATCGAAAAACGCGATGCGGGTATGCTTTATAAACCCATGGAATTTATCGGTGAAATGCTTGAGGCAAGGGATAAATGCACCGAATACGGAAATATCCCATATGCGGAATTTGACAGAAGAGTTGAATTCATCAAAGGTTTTTTCGGAAGCTGCGGAAAAAAGCCCTTCGTTGAGAACGGTTTCAAATGCAATCAGGGTTCCAATATCCATGTCGGGGATAATTTTTACTGCAATTTCAACTGCACTATCTATGATTCCTGTGCGGTGAATATCGGAAATAACGTGATGATAGGTCCGTGCGTGACTCTTTGCACCGCGACCCACCCAATAAAAGCGGCGGAACGGCTTAATAAAGACGGCGAAGAGCTTGCATTCCCGATAAATATAGGCGATAACGTCTGGATAGGGGGCGGAGCCTTCATAAATCCCGGCGTCACTATCGGAAAGGGAGCAGTGGTTGCCTCCGGCGCGGTTGTTACAAAAGACGTTCCGGAAAACGCGCTTGTTGCCGGCGTTCCGGCGGTTATCAAAAAATATATAGGAAACGAATAATTTTATATAGTCCGAAAGGAATAAAACGATGAGAATTGTTATTATAGGCGCCGGAAAAGTCGGAAGTACCCTTGCTTTCCAGCTCGTCAAAGAGGGGCACGAGGTACTGGTCGTGGATACCGACCAGGATCGCCTTAATGAGCTCCAGAATATGACGGATATCATGACCCTTTGCGGAAACGGCGCTTCAACGGAAATCCTCGGCGAAGCGGAAGTTGATTCCAGCGACCTTGTCATTGCGGCAACCTCCGCGGACGAGGTCAATATCCTCGCCTGTTTTATAGCGCGCAAAAAAGGCGCGCAGAAAACCATTGCGAGGGTGAGAAATCCGGAATACAGAAACCAGCTTGAAATGATGAAGGACGAGCTCGGACTTTCCATGATAGTCAATCCGGAGCTTTCGGCCGCGAATGAAATTTCGAGGATACTGCGCTTTCCCTCCGCCAACGACGTGGAGCTTTTTTGCCGCGGTCATGTGGAGCTTGTTGATTACACCATCGGAAAAGGTTCGCCCCTTTGCGACCTTGCGCTTAAGGATATTTACGGAAAATATAAAATCAAAGTCCTGATCTGCGCCGTCCGCAGGGGAGAAGATATCACCATTCCGAAAGGCGATTTCATCCTTCGTGAAGGGGATAAGATAAATATAACCGCTTCGCCGAAAAATATCCACGATTTCTTTGAAGCCATCGGAAGCTTCAAAAAACCGGTAAAGAACGTTATGATAGTCGGCGGTTCGATGATTGCGTTTTACCTTGCTCATCAGCTTATTTACGATATGCGTATCGGGGTGAAAATCATCGAACAGAACCCGAAACGCTGTGAGGAGCTTTCGGAAATGCTTCCGAAAGCCTCCATAGTCTGTGCGAACGCAACGGAAAAGGATGTGCTCCTTGAGGAAGGAATAATGGATTTTGACGGATTTGTTGCGCTTACGGGGCTCGACGAAATGAACATCATCTACGGTATGTACGCAAAGGCAAAGAAAGTTGAAAAGGTTATCACAAAAGTACATCACCTTTCATTCCCGGAGGTTATTGAAAACAGCGGGATCGAAAGCGTCGTTTCACCGAAGCTTATTACCGCGGAACGCATAAGCTCCTATGTCCGCGCTATTCAGAACTCTTACAGCAAGAACAAGGTGGAATCCCTTCGCCGCATAGTTGATAACCGAATAGAGGCGCTGGAATTCATCGTCAGGGAGGAAGCGGATTACGTCGGAGTTCCGCTGAAGGATCTTCCCATAAGGGAAAATATTCTTGTTGCCGCGATAGTCAGAAACGGAATGGCGATTATCCCCGGCGGTTTCGATGAGATCAGAAAAGGCGATTCGGTGGTCGTTATAACGGAAGGAATAACCACCATTGATGAGCTCGATGATATCATGAGGTAACTTATGAACTATAAAATGATTCGATATATCATCGGCACTTTGCTTATGGCGGAATCCGCCTTTATGGTACTGCCGATGCTCGTTTCGCTGATTTACGGCGAATATGATATCCTGCTGCCGTTTGCCCTGAGCATAATGATGACCTTTGCGGCGGCGTGTGTTTTCGGGCTTAAAAAGCCGAAGAATGACCTGGTTTTCGCAAGGGAAAGCTATCTTTCCGTTGCGGCGGGCTGGGTTTTGGTTTCGCTTTTCGGAGCAATGCCGTTTTATCTGAGTGGGGCGATACCATCGTTCATCGACTGTATTTTTGAAACGGTTTCAGGCTTTACCACCACCGGCGCGACCATTCTCGATTCGGTGGAAAGTCTTCCGAAAGGAATACTTTTCTGGCGTGCCTTTACCCATTGGATAGGCGGTATGGGAATCATTATGTTCCTTATGATGCTGACCCAGTTTTCAGAGGGACATTCCCTTTATATAATGCGCGCGGAGGTTCCGGGACCTTCCGTCGGCAAAATCGCGCCGAAATCCACCTCCAATGCCCATATCCTTTACGGAATATATTCGGGGCTTACGCTTTTGGAAGCGGTTTTGCTCCTTTGCGGGGGAATGCCGCTTTTTGATGCGGTGACAACCGCCATGGCGACAGCCGGTACGGGCGGTTTTATGGTGCGTGATGCGGGCATAGCCGCCTATGAAAGCGCCTATATCGAATGGGTCGTTGCAGTATTCATGGTGATATTCGCAGTGAATTTCAACCTGTTTTATCTTATGCTGCTCAGAAGGTTCAAGCTTGCCTTCAAAAGCGAGGAATTAAGGTTTTTCCTTTTGATAGTCGTCGTTTCTTCCCTGATAATGGGTATAAGCAGCGCGGAATATTACGGCGGTTTTTCCGTTTCCGTAAGAAAAGCGTTTTTCCAGACCGCGGCTATAATTTCCACGACCGGTTTCGGCGGAACGGAATATATGAACTGGCCCGCGGTTTGCCATGCGGTGATACTCGTTCTGATGTTTACCGGAGGCTGCGCCGGTTCCACCGCCGGCGGCATTAAAATCAGCCGTATCGTGATGACTTTCAAAATGCTCCGCAAGGAGGCCCACCGCCTTGCCCATCCCCATGAAATTACGACCATAAAATTTGAGGGCAAATTTATTGACAAAGAAACGAGAAGCTTTATAATGGTATATATGAGTGCGTTCTTCGTAATTCTTGCGGCTTCGAGTATCTTTGTGATGCTTATGGGACATGATTACGAAACGGCGTTCAGCGCTTCGCTTTCCGCTTTCAATAACGTCGGGCAGGCGCTCGGGAACATCGGACATTCGGGTAATTTCAATATTTTCAACGGCGCAACGAAGCTCTTTATGTCGCTTCTGATGCTTACCGGAAGGCTTGAAATTTTCCCGATGCTGATACTCTTTATGCCTTCAACATGGAAAAAACATTGAAAGAAAGGATAAAAAAACGATGAAAAAATTTATCGAAGAATTCAAAACCTTTATTGCAAAAGGCAACGTCCTTGATATGGCAGTGGGCGTTATCATTGCCACAGCTTTCGGCAAAATAACGACCTCTCTTGTAAACGACGTTTTTATGCCCTTTATCGGCTGGATTATCGGGGATATTGACCTTACCGAACTCAATATCGTTCTTTCGCCGGAGGTTCTCAATGAAGCGGGCGAAGTCGCAACCCCTGCGGTCGTGATGGCGGTCGGAACCTTCATTTCCACCGTAATCGACTTTATCCTTATCGCTTTTGTGGTTTTCCTCATCGTAAAGGCATTCAATACCGCAAAAGAGAAAGCCGAGTCAAAGAAAAAAGCCGAAGAGGCCGCTGCAGCCGCTGCTGCAGCAGCAGAGCCGGATCCTGAACCTTCCGACGAAGTAAAACTTCTTATGGAAATCCGCGATCTCCTCAAAAAATAAAAAACATACGGCGCCCGGAAGGGCGCCTTATTTTGCATGAAAGGAGCGGCGAAAAATGCGCGAACTTGTTTTTAACATAACCGATGAGCACGACGGAAAACAGGCATATCATTATCTTCGGTACTGCGAGCATTTTTCCTATGCTCTTATCGTAAAAATGCGCCATACCGAAAACTCACTTCTGCTCGACGGGGTGCCTATCCGCACCATTGACAGGATAAAGGCAGGTTCCGTGCTAAAAGCTTATATACCGGATTCGGAGAGCTTTTTTACCCCGAATCCGAACCTTGAACTGACCGTACTTTATGAGGACGAGGACATAGTGGTTTTTGATAAGCCGGTGCATATGCCGGTGCATCCTTCGAAGAATCACCAGACGGATACGGTGGCGAATTACTGCGCCGCCCGCTATGGAAACGCGAAATTCCACGTTGTCGGGCGTCTCGATATGGATACATCCGGAATAATTGTAATCGGAAGACATTCCCATGCGGCCGCGGTGCTCACAAAAAATGGGGGCGAAAAAGAGTATATCGCCATAGCGGAAGGCGTGCTCAAAGAACCCTGCGGGGTTATTGACGCGCCCATAGACGACAGCGACCCGGCACTTCATAAGAGCTTTATCGCGCCCACCGGGCAGCCTTCAGTCACGGAATACGAAACCATAGCCTCGAACGGTGTGCTCACGGCTGTCAGGGTACGCCCGAAAACCGGAAGAACACACCAGATAAGGGTGCATTTTGCCCACATCGGGCACCCCCTTTGCGGTGATGAACTTTACGGCGGAAGCCTTGAGCACATAGACCGTCAGGCACTGCACCGGAGCAGAATGGAATTTGAGCACCCAATAACCGGCGCCGTGCTCAAATTTGAAAGTCCGCTTCCGGAGGATATGCAAAAGCTGATGGATAAAATAACGGAATAAAGCTGTTTTTGCTTTTTCGGCAAAAACGGCTTTATTTATTCATAAATTTGCGCTACAATAGAAAAGACAAAGGATGTGATTTCAGCATGGATATTAAAAATTTCAATAACGGAATCGACGTTGACGGCGTTGCCGACGAAATAAAAGCAACGAATGATGCTTCCATGGTAAAGAATTTTTTTGAAAAAGCTCAAAGCGCCGATTTTCTTGTTCCGTACAGGGATAAAATGAACACTTTTCCGCTTCTTGATGTGAAGGAAAAAGGAAAAATGCTCCCGGCTTTTTCCAGCTTTGAGGCTTTTGAAAAAAGCCCCCTTCCGAAAGACAAAGCCCGAATCATGCCTTTCAGCGAAATTGATAAAATCGTGAAAAACAGCGGCGGGCAAATTTCCGGAATTATAATAAACCCCCATGGAAAGTCGATGATTTTTCAGCACAGCGGAGCGAAACCCGCCGAAAGATCCTCCGGCGGCGAAATGAAGCTTATGAAGCCCGCTTCTGTTCCGGAATCCATCGCTGCGGCGCTCCACGGATTTTTTACCGCGTCGGGCAACGTGTATTCGGCTTATGTCCTTTGGGCGCAGAAAGAGAGCGACCTTGCACCGCATCTTTTCATCGTTATAGACTTTGACGGAACGAGGGAGGAGTTTTTCCCGAAGGTGGCGGAGGCGATCCGTCCCTGCCTCAAGGCCGGAGATAATGTGGAAATGGCAAAGGCGGATTTCAAGCTCCTTACCGCCGCAGAAAAACTTGTGAAACCGATTTACAAAAAATCTTGATATCTTTTTCGTTTTGGTGTATAGTTAATTTGTAGTAATCCGCAAGGGAGGTGCGTCTTTTTGAATAAAGGTATCGTAAGGCTTTATACCGGCGACGGCAAAGGCAAAACGACCATGGCTCTCGGTCTTGCATTAAGGGTCGCGGGCGAAGGAAGGCGCGTCTTTGTGGGTCAGTTCATAAAAGACGACCCGAAGGGCGATATAATGGCGCTTCGTAAGGCTATCCCCGGAGTTGTTACGGCACAGTTCGGCTGCGGAACGGGCTGTATTGCCGGAAGAGATCCGGACGCGAAAGATATGGACTGTGCGAAAAAAGGTCTTGCAAGGGCAAAACAGGCGCTCGCAAGCGCGAACTTCGGTCTTGTCGTACTTGATGAGATAACGATTCCGATGTATTTCGGGCTTATTACCGCCGATGAGGTGAAAGAGCTCGTATCCCTTAAGGCACCGGGAACGGAACTCGTTTTCACAGGAAGGTATGCTTCCGATGAGCTGAAGGCGCTTTGCGATATGGTAACTGTGGTCGAAAGCGAAAAAATGCCGAAAAAGGTTCCGGAGCTTTAAGATAGCAGGAACGGACTTGATTATATACATTTGCAATGATAAAATATAGTTGCAGTTTGAAAAGTGAATAGCGTGGGTCCTATGGTTGCCTTAGCGGCTTCCGCATTTTGCGGAAGGGAAAACGGTGTGAATCCGTTACTGTTACCTCAACTGTATTTGCCGACGAAGAGGGCACTATGCCACTGTCGAAAGATGGGAAGGCGCCTTCGGAGGATGAAGCATAAGTCAGGATAATTTCCGTAGGATCATTTCTCGGGTTAAGGGGAGTCCACATGATTTTTATATGCGCGATGATTTTAAATGGGCTGTCAGTTAACTGGCAGCCCGTTTTTTGTTTTTTCGGCGGGCTTTCCGATTCGGAAAAGTCCGCTTTTGCTTTTTATAAGATAAATAAGCTGTCAACAGAATGCCGTTTGCCGGTGCGGAGAAAACTTTTCACTCCTTTATTTTCTTTGCGCCGGCTCCCGCAAATTCGCCCGCAAGAGGTAAAAATATATGGATTACAACGAAAACATCAGAAAAACAAAGGAATATATAGCAAAGCATCTTTCGGATGAGCTTACGGCGGAAGGAATTGCCGCCCATGCAGGATATTCAACCTTCCACTATTGCAGGGTGTTCAAGGAAAATACGGGGAAAAGCCTTATGCGATATGTAAGAGAAAAACGCCTTGAAGCGGCAAAAAAAGAAATACAAAGCGGAGAAGCGGCGGCGGATGTTGCACAGAAATACGGTTTTGAAACCACGAGCGGCTTTTTAAGGGCTTATAAAAAGGAATTCGGAAAAAGGACTTTGAAAGAAAATAATAACTGATTTTTGCCAAAATCTGAAAAAACATCGCGCTATGCCTTGACAAAGCCCTTGGTTTTGAGTATAATAATAAAGCTATCGAGGTGTAGCGCAGGTGGTAGCGCGCCAGTTTCGGGTACTGGAAGCCGTGAGTTCGAGTCTCGCCACTTCGACCAGCAAAAAAGGGATACGCTTTTTGCGTATCCCTTTTTGTTATACCGAGGTGTTTAATGGACCGGAGCAGGAGCTCCGGTCTTTTTTTGCACTATGCTTTTGCATCACTATAAT
>CAZOOL010000056.1:0-10104 GCA_964581405.1 uncultured Oscillospiraceae bacterium
GGTTATAGAAAAGAGTTGGGGATATTATCTTACCTGTACGGAACCGCCGTTTACGCAGATGACCTGTCCGTTAATATAGCGGGAACCATCGGAAGCGAGGAACACCATAACGGGAACAAGGTCGCGGTCGATTTCGCCCATATCTCCGTCAATGGGGAAGGAATCTTTGATGCTTGCAAGATAGCCGGCTACGAAATCCTTATCGGCGGTTTTGAGCCAGTATTCATACATGGGGGTTTTGATTGCGGGGTTTACGCAGTTGCAGCGGACGTTGGATTCTTTGGACCATTCTCTTGCGATAGTTCTGGTCCAGCCGAGAACTGCTGCTTTGGAGGAAGCATAAACTGCGCCGTTTTCCATGCCGCCAAGACCGGTATCGGAAGAATAGTTGATGATTGCGCCTTCAACGCCGTTTTCCTTGAAGATTTTGTATGCGGCCTGGTTGGTCCAAACGGTGCCGTTGAAGTTTACTCCCATAACGAAAGCGATATCATCGGGTTCAAAATCGGTTGCGGGTTTGTTTCTTTCAACACCGGCGATGTTTGCGAGAACGTCAAGTCCGCCCATGATTTCTACTGCTTTTGCGAAAAATTCATTTACTGCGGCTTTATCGGTGATGTCGCAGTGCAAATAGGTTGCTTTGCCGGATGCGCCCTGTGCGTTTGCTGCTTCTTCGGTTGCTTTGCCGCCTTCATCGTTGACGTCGCAGAAAACGACCTGTGCGCCTGCGCGGACATAGCCTCTGACAGTGCCGGCTGCAATTCCGCTGCCGCCGCCGGTTACGATTATTCTTTTACCTTCGAGTTCCATTTACTTTTTCCTCCGTTTGCGTTATAATTTCAGTGACACATTTGTGTCATGATGATATTGTAAAAACTTTAACGAAAAAAGTAAATAAAATTACCGCAAACTGAAACAAAAGAAAGAGAAGTGTGTCATGGAAAACGAATTAAACCTTAATGAAAGCGTTAAGGAAGCGCTTGAAATCGCTTTAATAAAGCTGATGCGTAAAAAAGATATAAATAAAATAAAGGTAACAGAACTTTGTGAAGCGGCCGGGGTTGGAAGAAGCAGTTTCTATCGGAATTTTGAAGGTCTTGAGGATATTGCCGTAAGCTACGTTAACAGGATATACAGCGAATATTTTAGGGAAAGACCGGTGAATCCGGATATTTATAAAAAAGGCACATACGATTTTTTTCTGAAGGAGCGGTTCAGATTTATCAGAAAAAACGGGGATTTTTTTACTGCAATAAACCGGAACGGAATGCTTTATGAGGTAATGAGAAGGATGGATGCAAATGTCAAGACGAAATTCCTCGTATCAGACGTGAGTGAAAGCGAATATTTTACAGCCATGACTATGGGTTTTACCGCCGGAATAATCGAGGAATGGGTGGAAAGAGGAATGAAAGAAAGCGAAGAGGAGATGGCTGTCCTGGTGAAAACCTGCCTAATAAGCATAGCGAGGAACTTCAGAGAACCGATTTAGCAAAAAAACCTGTGGAAAAAATTTTCCACAGGTTTTTTGACTCTCATTTTTCAGCCTCGCGGCTGATATCTTATTCAAAGGGAAAGCTTATAAAGAAATGATTTTTTCATAGGCGATTCTGGGGTCGCCGTTTTCGAGGCGGATTGTGCCGCATTTTTCAAAGCCGCATTTTTCAAGAAGCTTCTGCATTGAGATATTTGCTTCGTGGGTATCGACGCGGATGGAAGGGATTTTCTTTACCTCGCAGATTTTATCCGCAAGACCGAGAAGGGCGGTTCCCATTCCCATTCCGTGCCAGTCGGGATTGATTCCGAAGCGGTGAACGACGAGGTATTTTTCGCCGTCGGTTTTCCATTCGCCGTCAATTTCGGCATAGCAAGGGTCCGGTTCCGCAAGAAATGCGCCGAAGCCGATGAGAACTTCGCCCATATACATTACGTAAAGGGCTTTTTTATCAACGTCGCCTGCAAAAATTTCGCGGGAAGGATAACCTTCGCCCCATTGATCAATATTGTTTGCTTCAAAATATTCGTTTTTGATGCGGCGGACGCAGCCGAGAATTGCGGGAATGTCAGGTCTGGATGCGGGACGTACTTTCATATTATTACTTCCTTTCGGTCAACGATTTTTGAGGAAACGGATATCCTCTCCGACAAAATAGAGTTTTTTGTATTCGCCGAGGATACGGCTCGCGGTTCTTTCGGAATATCGCTCCGCGAGTTCCTTTCCGGAGAGGTTGGTGCTTATGATGGTGGGGCGGCGTTCATAAAGGCGCTCGTTGATGAGATTGCCTATGGCGGAATTAGCGAAGCTGCTCTGGAATTCCGCGCCGAGGTCATCTATGATTAGCAAATCGCAGTCTGCATATTTACGCATGAATGCATCGCCGGCGGAGGAAGAAAAATGCTCGCGCTCGAGGTTCGAAACGAGCTTTTGAGCGGGAACATAAACAACGCCGAAACCGCCGTCAATAACAGTTTTTGCAATGGAAAGGGAAAGATGCGTTTTTCCGAGGCCGGTTTTTCCTATCATCACGATGCTCGGAGAATCGGGGGAAAAACTGTTTGCGTAATTTATGCAGAAATTTGAATAATTTTGCATTTTGCGGCGGGGGTTCGTTCCGTCGGCGGCGCCGTTATCGGCATAGTACGAAAGATCGAAGTTATCGAATGAGCACGATGCGGAGCCGGAACTTGCGGAAAGCTCTTTTTGTGCTTCCGTGCGGCAGACTTCCTTATAGCATGAGCACAGGATGCCGTTTTTGCGGCCGAGGTCGCTGCATTTTTTGCAGGTGTATTGTGGCTCGAGGTAATTTTCCGCAAGGCCGTTCGAGGCGAGGATATCGGCCTTTTCGCGCTGGATATCGCCGATTTTTTCCTTCATGGAGGAGATGACTTCACCGAGCTCCTTTTGCTCGCGAAGCATGAGCATGGTGAAATTTGCCATTTCACGCATAAGCTTGTTATCGAGTATCTTTATTTCCGGAAATCTGGCGTAAGCATCAGCTTTTTTTAAGTTTGCAAGGCGCTCTGCGCTTTGGCGGCGTTCTTCAAGAACGCGGCTTGCGGCGGCATAAACTTCGGAAGAATAGGCCATCGGCGAACTTCCTTTCTTAAAGATTTTTATAATAATTTATCTACATTTTATATAGCCCGTCCGGGCGGTGCTCAGATGACCGAATCCTCGAGCATCATGCGGCGCTCGAGCTCGTCCAGATCGAAGGAAGGTTTTTCGGATTCGGCGCCGGGCTTATTTTCGGCGGCGGCTTCTTCGGGGGTTTTTATGCCTTTCTGATGCCAGCTGAGCAGGATTTTATTGATATATGGGAAGGAAAGCTTTGCGGTTTTCTCTATGCATTTTTCGTATGCAAAATGTATAAGCTCCGGAGATATTCCATAAAGGCGCCATGTTTCGCAGAACTCTTTTTCCTTTGTAACAAGGTTCCTTCCGTATATCCCGAGCACGCGCTTGACTTCGCCCTCCCAGCTTCTCGCGTCGTTGAGGGCGCGAATGCGTTCTTCGGCGGCTTCGATGGTGTCTATGCCGGAATCCAGCCATTCGAGGGACGTTTTCTGTATATAGCGGAGATTGTTTTTGCCGATGCCGGCGCAGTAGGCAATGACCGTCACGAGCACCTCCGGCGGTATGCCCGCATAGGAGATAAGCCAAACGATGGCTTCAGTATCGGAAGTGGTGAAGGTTTTGCCGAGAATGCGCTCCGCTTCGGAAAGAACGTGGGCGATGCCGGAGTCCTCTTCCTTGAGGCGCTGGACTTCCTTCATGGTGAGCTTCGTTTCCGGCGGCTTCGGGAGGGGCTGTTTCTGCGCCGGAATTTCCTTTGTGGGAGAGGGGGAAGGGATAACCGCTGCGGGAACCGTGCCGTCAGATTCGAGTATGCCCCGGGCGACCCAGTAATCAAGGTTGTCTTTGGCGTCCTCGGCGCTCATGCCGAGCTCCGAGGAGATTATTTCCGGCGTTGCTTCCGCAAAGCCGCGGCTCATAACGAGAAGAAGGACCCGAAGCTGCGCCGCGGTGCAAAGCTTTAAGTTTTCGGCGGCTTCATTGGGAACGAAAAACGCTCCTCCTCCGCATTTTATCACAACACGGTATGCCAATGGCTCCGGCCTCCTTCCGATAAGTTTCGTAAATCTCATTATAACACGGCAAAATGATTTTTGCACTATAAATTGACAAAATATTTTGAAAAAGAAAAAACTGAAGATCAAACGCCGGAATGGAAATGCCTTTAATCCGGGCGGGAAATTTAAAAACAAAAAAGCTCATTCCGAAGAATGAGCTTTTTTCTGGAGCGGGTTACGAGGCTCGAACTCGCTACCTCGACCTTGGCAAGGTCGCGCTCTACCAGATGAGCTAAACCCGCAAGTCATTTTTGACTGCTCGACTATTATATCGAATCCCGAAAGGTTTGTCAATAGTATTTTGAAAAATTTTTTTAATTTTTTTCAAGGCTTTTTTCGGCGGCACACTTGAATAAAAAGTCTTGCGGGTGTATAATAACCATGTAAAATTACGCAAAAAGGGGGTCCATTGCATTATGACGGGCGATATGCATTGCCATACCACTATGTCCGACGGTTCAACTTCGCCGGAAATGCTTGTACAATATGCTCTTGATGCGGGACTCGATTTTATCGCGGTGACGGATCACGATACCATGGCGGGAGTCCAGACTGCCGTAAATGCCGGCAAGCGCAAAGGGCTTCGGGTTATTCCGGGGGTCGAGGTTTCGACCTATGACGCCAAAACGGGAAGGAACGTCCATCTTCTCTGCTACATGCCGAGAAAGACCGAAAAGCTCGAAAAAATGATAAATAACACCCTCAAAAACCGCAACGAGGCAATAAAGGGCGTTATCGACGAGATTTCAAAGAAATATCCCATCACTTATGACGACGTACTCAGAGCCGCAGGCGGCGCCCAGTGCATTTACCGCCAGCACGTTGCCCGCGCGCTTATGGAGAGGGGATATACCTATGCGGTTTTCTCTGATCTCAACGGAAGGGTATTCGGTGATATTCCGTACGAAGTGAATTTCCCCGAGGTTCGGGAAGCTGCTGATATCATCAACCAAACAGGCGGTGTCTGCTGTCTTGCCCACCCGGGAAGATACGATTCCCTCGAGCTTGCATGGGAGCTTGCAGAGTCCGGAAAGATCCAGGCCATCGAGCTTTCCCACCCGGCAAACAGCGAAAGCGACAGGGAAGAAATAGAAAAAATCATCAAGAAGTATTGGCTTGTTCCTCTCGGCGGAAGCGATTACCACGGATACTATATCAGCTATCCGCATCCGCTTGGAACCTGCACCACTCCGGGCGAGGCTCTTGATGCTTTGCTGAAAGTAAGAGAAGAGCTGAATAAATGATTTTTCCGGGGCAAGGGTGCGAAAGCGCTCCTTGTCCCGTTTTGTATTTTTTTGAAAAAAGGAGGCGACGGATGATGTACGGAACGGACGACAGCGATATGAAAATCGTAGGGAAAAGGCTTCAGCCTATCGACGAAAGCGATATGGAGGCAAAGCTCTATAACCATGAAAGGGAAAACGGCAACCTTGAAAAAGCCCATGCTATAGGCAGATTTTTTGCCGAGGCACTTATGAACGGCGACGGCTTCGCCTATGAGAAAAACAGGGCTTCGGATTTCGAGGCGCGCAACCGCAGCATTCTTTTTGCTTTTACCGCGGACAGGGTTTTGAGCACGTTTATGCCGAACCACATTATTGCGCGTTCCGCCCAAAACGAATTTTTCGATGAGATCCGCCGCAGGGATATCGGGCTTTATGAATCCATTTCCCGTTCCGGAGCGTTTTCTATGTACCTTCTTTGCGGAAGGCGCGGCGACGGACGCTATGCGGGAATAGGAAGGGTTTATGCCGGAGTTATCCGCAGACCGGAAGATGACGCAATTGCTGCAGAAGGCGACGAAATTTATGAAAAATACTTCAATTACTGCATTGAGCACATCAAAAACATAGAGTTTGCTTTTTGAGCACTGCATGAAAAATTGCAAAAACAGGGAAGGGGACCGGGAGGTCCCCTTTTTTATACTTGCGATTATATGACGATGCTCAAAAGTTAACAAAAAGTTTACAAATTTTCACACCGTGCTCACGCAAAGAACATTCGTGCTCAAAAAAACCGTTTCGCGCTTTAGTTGGGTAAAATGTCAATAGAAAAACGCAAAAAAAACTTTGTTTTATTGAATTATTTTTTATCCAATAGGCTTTACAAATCGAGGGGATATCTGTATAATAATATATGTGTAAGACTTGGAGTGCGTCTATAGGTGCGCCCTTGGGCGAAGCTCCGATTTTTGGAACAGGAGGAAGTATCAAATGTCTCAGAACACTGAATATTCTTTACCGCCTCGCTCGATACAGGAGTATGTTCCCGGTAAACAGGTCACTCTTGCCCACAGGATTTCCAAGCCGGACAGAATGATCTATAAAAAACTCGGCCTCACCGATGAATTCACCGAGGCAATCGGCATCATCACCATCACACCCTCCGAAAGCGCCATCATCGCTGCGGATATCTGCACAAAAGCCGCGAGAATCAAGCTCGGTTTCGTTGACCGCTTCTCCGGCGCGGTTGTTTTCGTCGGCGAAATCGGCGCAGTCGATTCCGCTCTCAACGCCGTTATCGACCGCTTCGAGGATATGAAATATTCCACGGTTAAAATCACCAGAAGCTGATGGCCGAAGAACAGAAAAAACCTCGCAAGATAATCCTCATGGGCCGCTCGAGGGTCGGCAAAACGACTCTGCTCCAGGCGATGCACAATGAGGTTATCGAATACAAAAAGACCCAGGAGATTATCGTACACGATGATGCTATCGATACTCCCGGCGAATATATAGACCAGAGCAGCCTTTGGCGCGCCTGCATAATAGCGGCTTGTGATGCGGATATAGTCGTTCTTGTGCATGACGCGGGAAATACCATGGGAAGGCTTCCCCAGATGTTCAGCATGACATTCGCGAAGCCCACCATCGGAGTTGTTACGAAAATCGACGGCAAAACGGAAGAAGAAATTGAAATTGCGGAAAACTTCCTTAAAATGTCCGGTGCCAGCAAAATCGTAAGAACGAGTTCCTATGACCATGAAGGGATCCAGGAGCTCATCGAGCTCATCGAAAACCTTGACCTCAGCGATTATTGATCAACGGCAATTTGTGCTTAGCATTTAGATAGAATGACAAGTCAAAGGAGATTGAAGTATGAAAGAGAAGATTCTCAGCGCAGGTATTGATATCGGCACTTCTACCACACAGGTAATTTTCAGCCGATTCACTATTGAAAACACATCCGGCGAATACATGGTCCCGAGAATCGAGATCACCAACAAGGAAATCGTTTACGAAAGCAAGATTTACACCACCCCTCTTCTTGATGAAAGAACCATTGATGAAGATGCGGTACATAAAATCATCGTAAGTGAATATGCATCCGCGGGACTTAAAGCGGAGGATATCGACACCGGCGCGGTAATCATCACCGGCGAAACCGCAAGAAAAGAAAACGCAAGAAGCGTTCTTCACTTCATGTCCGGTCTTGCGGGCGACTTCGTTGTTGCAACTGCGGGTAACGACCTTGAAGGCGTAATCGCAGGACGCGGCGCAGGTACTGCTGCAATGTCCCTTAAAAAACACGTCGTTACCGCAAACTGCGATATCGGCGGCGGTACTTCCAACATTGCTGTTTTCAAAGAAAAACTCCCTGTTGATACCGGATGTTTTGATATCGGCGGACGCCTTATTAAACTTGATAAAGACAAAAAAGTTCTTTATATATCCGACCATCTCGGAAAACTTTGTGCAAAACACAACATCAACATCAAAGTGGGCGAAAAGATTCAGTATAAAGAAATCTATAAAGCCTGCGTGCTCATGGCACAGGTCCTTGCAACCACCCTTGGTTTCAAGACCTTCGACATGGACGACCTTGCAATCATGACCACCGACCATCCGCTCCACGACCTCGAAAAAATCGAATTCGTGACTTTCTCCGGCGGCGTCGGCAACCTCATCTATCATCCTTATGAAGGAACCGATGACTTCCCCTATAACGATATCGGCGTTGTTCTTGCAAGAGCCGTCAACGAAGTATTTGCTCCGTTTATGGATAAAGTTGTTGAACCGGCTGAAACCATTCGTGCGACCGTTATCGGCGCAGGAACCCAGACTATGGAGATTTCCGGTTCCACCATCGCTTTTTCCAAGAACACCAAGCTTCCTATCAAAACCATTCCGGTCATCAAGCTCGATGAGGAAGCTGAAAAATTCAGCCCCAGCGATTTTGCGAAGCACCTTGCTCCGATGCTTGACTGGTACAACGACCCCGATGAAGGTCAGGAGCTTGTCGCTCTTTCTCTTAAAGGCGCCAACTGCCCGCTGTTTGCTGAAATCGAGCGTTATGCCGACCTCATCATTGCGGGTATGCAGCCCATCATCAAATCCCGGCATCCTCTCATCGTTGTTCTTGAAGAGGATATGGGCAAGAGCCTTGGTCAGAACCTGATGGTAAAACTCAACAGAAGCAAGGATATCATCTGCATCGACTCCGTTGTTACCAATCAGGGCGACTACATCGACATCGGTGAACCGCTCATGAACGGACGCGTTCTTCCGGTTGTAGTGAAGACCCTTGTATTTAATTAAGGAATAAATAAAATTTATATATTTTAATAAGGTTTGGGAAAGGGGGAAATCCCGCAAACAATAAATTACCCACGCTTAGGCATCCAAATTTTACAAAGGAGTGAGAATTTTTGATTCTGAAAGCAAAATTATTTGGACAAGTCTATGAGTTCAAAGACGTAAAAGACGTACTTGCTAAAGCAAACGAACTCAAATCCGGTGACCAGCTCGCTGGTATCGCTGCAGAAACCATGCAGGAGCGCATTGCTGCAAAACAGTGCCTCGCAAACCTCACCATTAAGGACATCTACGAGAACCCCGTAGCTCCTTATGAAGAGGACTCCGTCACCCGTATTATCCAGGATGGCGTAAACTTCACCATTTATGAAGAAATCAAAAACTGGACTATCGCTAAACTTCGTGAGTTCATCCTTGATGACCATGTAACCGGCGATCAGATCAACCACGTAGCAGCAGGCCTTTCTTCTGAGGTTGTTGCAGCTGTTACCAAACTCATGTCTTCTCTCGACCTTATGATCGGCGCAAGAAAACTTCCTATCTACAGAACCTGCGTTACCACCTGCGGTGCACCTGACAGACTTTCTTTCCGTCTTCAGCCTAACCACACCACCGACGACGTAGAAGGTATGAAAGTTTCCTACTGCGAAGGTTTCTCCTACTGCACCGGTGACGCTCTCTTCGGTATGAACCCCGTTGATGACTCCCTCGGCGCTGTTGAAAGAACCATGAACAGCTATCAGGAATTCGTAGAAAGATGGGAAATTCCTACCCAGTCTTGCTGCCTCTGCCACGTAACCACTGCTATGGAATGCATCAAGAATGGTGCTCGTGAAGCTCTCTGCTTCCAGTCCATCGCTGGTTCCCAGATCGCTAACGAAGCATTCGGTATCACCCCCGAAATGCTCGACGAAGCAGAAGACCTCATGCACCATTACGGTGTTGCACATGGTCCCGACGTACTCTACTTTGAGACCGGTGAAGGCGCAGAGCTTTCTTCCGACGGTCACTGGGGTGCTGACGAACTTACCATGGAAGCACGCTGCTATGGCTTCGCAAAGAGATATCATCCTTTCCTCAACGACTCCGTTGTTGGCTTCATCGGACCGGAATACCTCTATGACGCAAAACAGGTTGCTCGTGCAGGTATGGAAGATATGTTCATGGGCAAACTCTCCGGCATCTCCATGGGATGCGACGCTTGCTACACCAACCACATGAAATGCGACCAGAACGACAACGAGAACCTCCAGATTCTCCTTGCTGCTGAAGGATGCAACTTCTTCATGGGCGTACCTTGCGCAGACGACTGCATGCTCATGTACCAGTCAACTGGTTATCATGACAACCACGCAACCCGCCAGGCTCTTGGCAAAAAACCTCTTGCTGAGTTCGAAAAATGGGCTCAGAAGATGGGCTTCCTCGAGGAAGACGGCCT
>CAZOOL010000057.1:0-9950 GCA_964581405.1 uncultured Oscillospiraceae bacterium
AATTTTATAACCCAATTTCTTTTGCGATTTCTTCCGGGGTTTTCCCCATGGAATTAATTCTGAGATCAAAAGGCATATTTTTCTGTGCCAAAAGGCAGCGCCCGATGTTTTGCACACACCAGCAGTCCTCTTCCTCTCCCCGGGCAACGATTCTTTCAAAAAGCGTTTTTTCATCTGCCTCAAGAATGATATGGCAAACTTTGACCCCTTCATTGCGGAGTTTTTCGATTATTTCAAAAACGGATTCCGGAAGAAGAAGCGTCATTGGAACAAAAATATCTCCATCATAAACCGCATCAAGGTTTTTGAGCAGCTTTCGGCATGTTTCCGCCCAGAGAGGAAATTCTTCAAAAGTATCCTTAAAAAATTCCTCCGGCATATTATCCCTTATTGCGTTTCCGACTGCTTCTGCATCGAAAATAAAAGATTTTTTGTTCCTTTTAGATAATTCTTCCGCAAGGGTCGTTTTCCCGACCCCATAAGGGCCGTTTATCCAAATTATCATGTTTTCTCCTTTCTTACGCGTTGCGGTTATAGATCGGCGCGACGTATTTTTTGCTTCCGCCGATAATAACAATTGCGGAAACCGCCGAAAATACAAAGAACACCGAAAGCGCCGCTCTCATGGGCATAAATTCCGAAAGGACACCCGCCGCAAGCTCTCCGAGAAGCGTTCCGACCGTGTTGAGCATGATGAACGCTCCGTTGAACCTTCCCTTTATTTCATTGGGAACGTGGGACTGGGTCGCGGAAATACGGATGTTATAGGAGGTTACGCTGAGGATACCCATAATAAAACAGCATACCTGCATCACCGTTACGGAAGTATAGAGATAGAACGCTTCCAAAATGGCGGTGCTCACATATACAAAAAGCGCGATTCCGAATTTATGTTTTGCGGGAAGGGTGAATTTATAATGCAAAAGTCCGCCGAGCCCGCGGCCTATAACGCTGAAGACCGTAACGAACATATAGGTGTATTCTCCGTTTTCAAAGGTTTCCTTGAACCAAGGCAGGGTTATAACGCTCGAAGCGCCGCCCGCAAGGCTTATGACGGTAAAATATACCGCCACCGCGAGAAGCCCTTTTTCCGAAGCAAGATAGCGCAGACCTTCCTTCATATCTCCGAAATATCCTTTCAGGCCATAGCCGCCCGCAGAAGGCATTTTAAGCCCCGCTTCAACATCGGATATCCTTGTTTCAAAAATGGCCGCAGCAGCAAAGCAAACCGCGTTCACAGCCAGAAGCGGCGCAAGTCCGAAAGCATTATACGCCAGCGTTGCCACCGGCAGAATAAAATACGTCATGGTATGGAGCGTTCCGGAAATAGAATACGCCTTTGAATAATTGCCTTCGGTGATGAGCATAGGATAAAAGCTTTCGAAAGCAACCATATATACGCTGTTCACACAGCCGACGATGAAGGTCGCCGCCGCAAAAACGCCGAAGCTGAAAGCGTTGAGCCAAATAAGCAAAGCCATTCCGATATAAAGCACCGCCGAACAGAAATCCAGCGTATAGATAGTCCTCCTGCGGGAAAATCTGTCCATAAGCGGACCGGAAATAACCGGCGCGGCGATTTGCGGAAGGGTATAGAGAAATATATAGATCGAGTAAAGAAGCGTTGATTCCGAATAATCGAGCACGAAAAGGCTCATGCAAAAACCCGCAATGGAATTTCCGAGCATTGAAACAACGCTTCCGAGGGTTATGGTCGTAAAATCTTTCGTCCAGAGTTTGTTCTGCATCTTACACCTCGTGTAAAAAAATAGTGCATATTTCACCCGAACAGTATAGCATACAAATTTTCCCATGGCAACAGATTGTATCGAAACGAAACTTGCGGCGGATTCTCGTATCGTCCGACCGTTTTCTCTCCCGGTCCGCGGCGGGCTTCCTTGAAATCAAATCAACAAAAAATGAGCACCGTTTTTTGGAACGGTGCTCATTTTTCACGTTGTCCGCATGCTCATGCGGTTTGTGCTTTTTATTTGAAGTATTCGCCGATTTCGTTTGCGCCGAGGATCGCGGCATAAACATCTTCGGGTGTAACTTCGAAAGGCATATTGCCGACGGTATCTCCGGGTGCGCAAACGGTTTCTGCGACAGCCATGATTTCTTCGGGCTTGATTTCGGTTACGTCAAGATCGGCAAGAGTGGTGGGAAGGCCGACTTCCTGGCAGAGGGAAATAACTTCTTCAATTTCTTCCTTGGGCGCGTTTTCAAGAACGAGCTGTACGAGAACGCCGAAAGCAACTTTTTCGCCGTGATAGAATTTATGGGTCGCTTCGATGGCAGTAAGACCGTTGTGAACAGCGTGAGCGGCCGCAAGACCGCCGGATTCAAATCCGATGCCGGAAAGATAGGTGTTTGCTTCGATGATGTTTTCAACAGCTTTGGTGCAAACTTTGTTCTTTACTGCAAGATATGCCGCAACGCCGTCTTCGAGAAGGGTTTCGTAGCAAAGTTTTGCAAGGGCAAGAGCGGTTTTGGTGGGTTTTCCGCCAACACAGTTGCTTGCCTGGCTCTGTGCGCAGGCTCTTGCTTCAAAATAAGTTGCGAGAGCATCGCCGATACCCGCGGCAAGAAGTCTTTCCGGAGCTTTGGAAACAACGTCGGTATCAACAAGGACGATGTTGGGGTTGCTGGGAAGGAAAAGGTATTTTTCAAAAACGCCTTCGTCGGTATAGATTACGGAAAGCGCGGAGCAGGGAGCATCGGTGGAAGCGATGGTGGGAACGATTACAACGGGTTTTCCGGTGTAATAGCCGACTGCTTTTGCGGTGTCATGGGTTTTTCCGCCGCCGATACCGACGACGACCTCGCCGCCTTTTTCTTTGAGAACTTCGATTACGCGGTTGATTTCGGTCATGGAGCATTCGCCGCCGAATTCAACAACTTCAAATTTTTTGTCGCCCATGCCTGCTTCGATGGAGGGCATAACGAGAGGCTTCACAAATTTGTCAACAAGGATGAACATGCTTTCGCCGATGGCGCCTGCGTGTTTTGCAAGGTTAACGAGCTCGCCTCTGCCCTGAATATATCTGGTGGGACTTCCGATAATTTTTGCCATAATGATTTCTCCTTTTGCGTATAAAATTTAACAATTATATTTATATCACGGCGTTAAATTTTTGTCAACATGATATGGCGTTATTCATAGCAAAATTAAATTATTTCCTTCAAAAATCCGCCTTTTCAGCTATACGATAGCGTCATTTTGCGTTCGGGCTTGATCTGCTTTGCCGAGATGTTTCCGCATAATATCAATCATACTATTTTCCCTTTTCATCCGAAAGCCGTTCAAACCCTTCAGCATAAGCAAATCCGTAAAAAAATAAGCGTACCATTTTTCATAATGGTACGCTTATTCGTTATATTAAGTTAAAAGCTTAAACCAAACCTACCTACATCTGACATCTGTCCGTACAGTTGAGATTCTGTAGGCTTATTTGTTGCGGATTGCTGCCTGTGCTGCTGCAAGTCTTGCAATCGGAACACGGAAAGGAGAGCAGGAAACATAGGAAAGACCTACTCTGTGGCAGAAATCGATGGTGGAAGGATCGCCGCCGTGCTCGCCGCAGATTCCGAGATGGATGTCGGGGCGGGTGGTGCGTCCGAGTTTCGCTGCCATATCTACAAGTTTGCCGACGCCTTCCTGGTCAAGTTTTGCGAAAGGATCGGATTCGTAGATCTTCTTGTCATAATAGGAACCGAGGAATGCGCCCGCATCGTCACGGCTGAAGCCGAAGGTCATCTGGGTAAGGTCGTTGGTGCCGAAGGAGAAGAACTCTGCTTCTTTTGCGATTTCATCGGCAAGGAGAGCGGCTCTCGGGATCTCGATCATGGTGCCTACTTTATAGGTAAGGGTTACGCCGTTTTCAGCAATAACTTTTTCAGCGGTTTCAACAACAACGTTCTTGACGTATTTGAGCTCTTTGATTTCGCCTACGAGGGGAATCATGATCTCGGGAACGATGTTCCAATCCGGATGAGCTTTCTTTACGTTGATAGCTGCTTCGATAACTGCTCTGGTCTGCATCTCTGCGATTTCGGGATAGGAAACCGCAAGGCGGCAGCCGCGGTGACCCATCATGGGGTTGAACTCGTGAAGGCTTGCGATGGTTGCTTTGAGTTTTGCAACTTCAAGGCCCATATCATTTGCGAGAGCAACAATGTCTTCCTCTGCGGTGGGAAGGAACTCATGGAGCGGCGGGTCAAGGAAGCGGATGGTTACGGGCTTGCCTTCAAGAGCCTCATAAAGGCCTTCAAAGTCGCCTCTCTGCATGGGAAGAAGTTTTGCAAGAGCTGCACGGCGATGTTCCTCGTCATCGGAAACGATCATTTCGCGCATTGCGGCGATACGGTCGGGATCGAAGAACATATGCTCGGTACGGCAAAGGCCGATGCCTTCAGCGCCGAATTTAACTGCCTGCTGAGCATCTCTCGGGGAGTCTGCGTTGGTGCGGACGCCGAGGGTTCTGATCTCGTCAGCCCAGCCCATAAGAGTGCCGAAATAGCCGGAGATGGAAGCTTCAACAGTGGGGATCGCTTCGCCGTAGATTTTACCGGTGGAACCGTCGAGGGAGATATAATCGCCTTCATGGAAGGTTTTGCCGCCGAGCTCGAAGCATTTCTCTTCTTCGTGCATGGTGATATCGCCGCAGCCTGCTACACAGCAGGTGCCCATTCCGCGCGCAACAACTGCTGCGTGGGAGGTCATACCGCCGCGGACAGTGAGGATACCCTGAGAATGATGCATACCCTCGATATCTTCGGGAGAGGTTTCAAGACGGCAGAGAACGACTTTCTCGCCGCGGGTTGCCCATTCAACAGCGTCGTCAGCGTTGAAAACAACTCTGCCGCATGCTGCGCCGGGAGATGCGGGAAGTGCGGAACCGACGGGCTGTGCTGCTTTAAGTGCTTTTGCGTCGAACTGGGGGTGAAGAAGTGCGTCAAGGGATTTGGGGTCAACGGACATGACTGCTTCTTCCTTGGTGATAAGACCTTCTTCAACAAGGTCGCAGGCTACTTTAAGAGCAGCGGTTGCGGTGCGTTTGCCGTTTCTGGTCTGGAGCATATAGAGCTTGCCGTTTTCAACGGTGAACTCCATATCCTGCATATCGTGATAATGGTTTTCAAGTTTCTTTGCGATGGCTGCAAATTCTTCGTAAACACCGGGACGGATGTCGTTGAGGTGTTCGATGGTCTGGGGGGTACGGATACCCGCAACAACGTCCTCGCCCTGTGCGTTGATGAGGAATTCGCCGAAGAGTTTGTTTTCGCCGGTTGCGGGGTTGCGGGTGAATGCAACGCCGGTACCGGAAAGGTTGCCGCTGTTGCCGAATACCATGGACTGTACGTTTACTGCGGTGCCCCAGGTATAAGGAATATCGTTCATGCGGCGGTAATAGTTTGCGCGGGGGTTATCCCAGGAACGGAATACCGCTTTGACAGCGCGGATAAGCTGTTCACGAGGTTCGGTGGGGAAGCTTTCGCCCTTCTGCTCAAGGTAGTATGCCTTGAAGCGTTTTACCATCTCTTTAAGGTCCTCTGCATCAAGGTCGGTATCGTTTTTAACGCCTTTTGCGTCTTTCATTTCGTCGATGATGACTTCGAAGGTGGATTTCGGAACTTCCTCAACAACGTCGGCATACATCTGGATGAAACGGCGGTAGGAGTCATAAGCGAAACGCTCGTTATCGGTGATCTTCGCGAAGCCTTCGACAACCTCGTCATTAAGACCAAGGTTGAGGATGGTATCCATCATACCGGGCATAGAAGCTCTTGCGCCGGAACGAACGGAAACGAGAAGGGGGTTGTTTTTATCGCCGAAGGTTTTTCCGGTGATTTCTTCAAGTTTTGCAAGATAGTCATAAATCTCTGCTTCGATTTCAGCATTGATCTGGCGGCCGTCCTCATAATACTGGGTGCAGGCTTCGGTAGTAACGGTAAAGCCCTGCGGAACCGGCATGCCGAGGTTGGTCATTTCAGCAAGGTTTGCACCTTTTCCGCCAAGAAGCTCGCGCATGGAGCCGTTGCCTTCAGAGAAAAGGTAAACGTATTTTTTACTCATAATATTGCGTCCTCCCAACTTTAGCAATAGTGATAACTTTCATAAAATGAACAAAAACCAAAAAATCAAGGCTATTGTTCTTCATGATACAGTATAACAAAAACGCACGATATTTTCTATATAATTTGGTAAATTTCTGCGATTTTGACGAATTTTAATAAAAAATTCATTTTTTTGTGCTTTTACTTGCAAAATATAAGTAAAACTGGCATAATGTATATATGAATATTGACGAAAAACGGAGGTGCGCTTATGCAAAAAGCTGCGGCGATAGTATATTCCGCCGGCTGCGATTTTATGCATAATAACTGCCCCAATGCTCTTCGTGAAGTTGTGTTCCGCCCGATTATCGAATGGGTGAACGAAGCGCTGGATTCCGCCGGTATTGATGACCGCTGCTACGTCATCACCGAAGGCGAAGAAGCGCTTTCCGCCTATGCCGGCGAAAGCCCGGTGATGATCCGCAAAAAGGAAAGCGGTCATCCTGCCCTTGCGGCGGCCGACTGGATTTCCGGGCACAGCGAAGCGAATATCCTCGTCATCAGCGCCGAAGCGGTTTTTACCGACCCCGAAGTGCTGAAGGCGGCTCTCGAACGCCATACGGCTCAGAATGAAAAACTGACCATCATTGCTTCCGGCGGAAGAGCGGCTCTTATGAAAGAGCTTGGAACGAGCGCTTTTTGGGCAAAGCAGGATTTTCTTTCCGAAATATGTGAAAAATGCGATAAAGACGACAAAAACGGCAGCCAGTTCCTCGTCGGCGCGATGAAGCTTCTTTCCGATGAAAAGCTCGTCGCCGGAACCCACATTGCCGGAAAAGCCGAAATCAATATGAGAGCGAACGACCCTGCGGAGCTTCTTACCCTTAATGCCGCCGCAAGGACCATCGTTTTCAAAAAACTCTGCGCCGAAGGCGTCGAGTTTATCTGCCTTGACGGAATCATCATTGAGCCTTCCGTAAAAATCGGAGCAGGCACTAAGATCCTTCCCGGAACAATCATTAAGGGCAAAACCGAAATCGGTGAAAACTGTGTTATCGGACCCAACAGCTTTATCGAGGACAGCCGAATCGGCGACGGGACGGAAGTAAATTCCACCCAGATCCGTTCCTCCGTTCTCGAGAAAAATGTTAAGATAGGACCCTGGAGCCAGGTCCGTCCCGGCTGCCTTATCCACGAAGGATGCAAGATCGGCGATTACGTCGAAATCAAAAATTCCGAAGTGGGCGCAAGAACCGCCGTTGCTCACCTTACATACATTGGTGACGCAACCGTCGGTGAAGCGGTCAATTTTGGCTGCGGCTGCTGTATTGCCAATTATGACGGTCAGCACAAACACCGCACCGTCATAGGCGACCATGCGTTCCTTGGCTGCAATACGAATCTCGTTGCTCCTGTCGAGCTGGCTGATTTTGCCTATACCGCCGCTGGTACCACCGTTACAAAAAACGTTCCGGAATATGCCCTTGCGGTCGGAAGATCAAAACAGCAGAACATTGAAGGCTGGGTCAAAAAGCACGATGCCATTAAAATCAAATAAGTTTAATCAGCAAATTGAAAATAAAAATTTAGGAGAGATTAAAACATGAACGTTCACGGCAAAGACATTAAAATTTTCAGCGGCAACGCTTATCCGAAAGCCGCTGAGGAAATCGCCAAAAGTCTCGGTCTTCCTTTGGGCAAATGCACCGTCGGTCATTTCGCCGATGGCGAAGTTTGCGTATCCCTCGAGGAATCCGTCCGCGGTTCCGACGTATTCATCGTACAGTCCACCTGCAACCCCGTCAACGACAACCTCATGGAACTCATTATTATGATCGACGCTTTCAAACGTGCCTCCGCGGGAAGAATCACCGCCGTTATGCCCTATTACGGCTATGCCCGTCAGGACAGAAAAGCGAAAGCCCGTGACCCGATCTCCGCAAAAGTTGTCGCAAATATGCTCGAAGCAGCCGGCGCAGACAGAGTTCTCACCATGGACCTCCATGCCTCCCAGATTCAGGGCTTCTTCGATATCCCTGTTGACCACCTTATGGGCGCTCCCATCCTCACCCCTTATTTCCAGCCCATCGTACATCATCACGAAGATGAATACGTCGCAGTTTCTCCCGACCATGGCAGCGTAAACCGCGTCCGTAAATTTGCTGAAAAACTTGATATTCCGCTTGCTATCATTGATAAACGCCGCCCGAAGGCAAACGTTTCCGAAGTTATGAACATCATCGGCGACGTAAGAGGCAAGAAATGCATTATCCTTGACGATATGGTCGATACCGCCGGAACCCTTTGCAACGCCGCAAAAGCCCTTGTCGAAGTCGGCGGAGCTCTTTCCGTAACCGCCTGTGCAACCCATGGTCCTCTTTCCGGTCCTGCAATCGATAGAATCAGGGACAGCGTTCTCGAAGAACTCGTTCTCCTCGATACCATTCCGATCAGCAGCGAAAAAAGAGAAGCCTGCGGCAAAATCACCGTTCTTCCCGTTGCACCTGTTTTCGCGGAAGCAATCGAAAGAATTTACGGCGACCGTCCCGTATCTCCCCTCTTCCTTTAATTTTATTTCAAGCATCAAAAACGGCACCGCAATGCGGTGCCGTTTTTCTTATCCTGATATCAATAAAAACTGCTCAAAAAGTGTTTTTTAATCTTCTTCTGTTTCGTCCTGACCGTTTTTCAGATAAAGGTAATATTCTATCGTCTGATCAAGCGATTTTGCATTTTGGCCATGTTTTACTGCAAGATTAAAGTATTTTTTCTTGTTTTCTTCGTCGCCCTCAAGAGCATAAATTATCGCAAGATTGGTTGACGCTTGATAAAAGTCCTCACGAATGGATAATGCTTTTTTGGCATACTCCTTTGCAGATTCATAATCTTCCATATTGAAGTAACAATAAGAAATATTGCTGTATCCCGCAGCATATTCCTTATCGATATCAATAGCTTTACGGTAATATGAAATTGCCATTTCGGTATCGCCATAACTGTCATAAATCATCGCCAAGTTATTATAAGCTGTCACAGAATAAGGATTAAAGTCAAGAACCTCTTTATACAATTTTTCTGCTTCATCTTTAAGCCCGGTTCTTTCAAAACAAATAGCTCTGAACAGAAGAACAGCTGAAAAATCCGCATCATCATCGCATTTCTTCAATAATTTATCCAATTCTTCAAGCGCTTTGTAATATTTTTCCTCATCGAAAAACCTTACCGCCGAAAGAAGTTTTTTTCGTAAAGCGGGCTTTCGGACAAAAGCTTCTCCAAGCTTATCCTTATAAGCTTTTTCATAAAACCAAAGCGGCCTTTTCTGTTCCTGCCCGTTAATTCTTACAAGAGTTATAATAAGACCCGCAACTACCATAATGATTCTGATAATATTATTTTCAAGCGGCTTTTTAAGATAAACATAATCATATATAAACATACCGACTATCACAAGGAAAAGTGAAATTATCAATATATTCGGAATAATTTTTTTCATCAGCGTTCACCGTCCTTCATTTGATATTACCATAATTATTAAAAGGGGTCAAGAGATTTACATAACAAAAAAACCGCTTTAATAAGCGGTTTTTTAATGGCAGGGGCAGAAGGACTCGAATTAAGATTTTGTTTTACAAAATCTTATTGATTTGCTCGGCGCTTCGCTCTTTGTCATTTCCATACACATCTGCAAATTACCTGTCGCTCCGCTTACTCTCGCAAATCTCTCCGGCTAAAAACGATTCACTGAATCGTTTTCTTTACGCCGTCGTCTCTTCCGAGGGTTCGAGTCCGTATCTGAATATAAATAAAGAAACCGCCCTTTTGGACGGTTTCTTTATTTATGGCAGGGGCAGAAGGACTCGAATTAAGATTTTGTTTTACAAAATCTTATTGAT
>CAZOOL010000058.1:0-9678 GCA_964581405.1 uncultured Oscillospiraceae bacterium
TGACACCTTCCCCTCTGGGAAGGCTGAAGCGGAACGGAACGGTCAAGACCGTTCCTGCGGAATATTCCTGTTGGGAATATTCTTAAAGAAATCTTAAAGGAATATTAAGGTTTTCGGTAATTGTTTCTTAATAATATTTTTCCTATCATTTAAAGCATGGAAAACATTTTTAAGGAGATGAGAGCATGGAAACCCTTCTTGCCGTGAATTTTATCATTGCGGCGGTGTTTTTTATCTGTTATTCCTATCAGTTCTTTTATATTCCGGCGGCGCTTTTCAAAAAAGATCCTCCCCATAAACCGGAAAAGCGCCACCGCTTTGCCGTTCTGATCTGCGCCAGAAACGAGGAAAAGGTCGTTGCCCAACTTATAAACAGCATCCACGCCCAAACCTACGGCATGGAAAATATACGCATTTTTGTAATGGCGGATAACTGCACCGACGGAACCGCAAGAGCCGCAAGAAACGCCGGCGCAATGGTTTACAAACGCTTCAGCCGTGAAAAAGTCGGTAAAGGATATGCCCTCGAAGCGCTTCTTGAACGCATTTCCGCGGATTTCCCCAAAGGATATTTTGACGGATTCTTTGTTTTTGATGCGGATAACGTCCTTGATGAAAATTATATTATGGAAATGAACCGCACTTTTTCTGATGGATACAATATTATCACCAGCTACCGCAATTCCAAAAACTACGGCGATAACTGGATATCCGCCGGATATTCCCTTTGGTTTCTTCGGGAATCACGCTTCCTCAACCACGCAAGGGCTTTGCTCGGCAACTCCTGCGCTGTTTCAGGCACCGGTTTTTTCTTCAGCAGGGAAATTTATGAAAAATGCGGCGGCTGGCCTTTTCACCTGCTTACCGAGGATATCGAATTCACCGTCCACAGTATAGTTAATGGAGAAAAAATAGGATTTTGCCCCGGGGCGGTGCTCTATGACGAACAGCCGACCCTTTTCCGCCAGTCATGGCGCCAGAGAATAAGATGGGCAAAGGGGTATCTTCAGGTTTTCGGTAAATACGGCAAAGACCTCCTCAAAGGAATTTCCCGCGGGAATTTTTCCTGCTTTGATATGACCATGGCGATAATGCCCGCGGTAATCCTTACGGTCATCTGTTCCGTAATAAACGCTTTTTCCGCCGTAATGACACTTCTTTCCGGCGGGGATATCCTTCCTATAATCCTGTCCGTCGGGGAAAGCGTACTCAATATATATCTTACCCTTTTTGCCGTTGGCGCGATCACTACGATTACCGAATGGAAACAGATACATACCTCCGGTGTAAAAAAGATTTTCTATACCTTCACCTTTCCGCTTTTTATGCTGACCTATATTCCCATCTCCCTTGCGGCGTTTTTCGTTAAGGTGGAATGGAAGCCCATCGCCCATACCGTCAGCATCAGCGTTTCGGAACTTCGAAAAAAAGAAAGTGCCTGAGCCCATTGCGGACGATGGATGCTGACGCTTCGTGTTTCTATTTAAAATTACGGTGCTTCTTTTGGGAAAGGGGTTTTGAATTTGACGAATAAAGATGTTTTCATAGCGGATTTTCAACCGGGCATTGCTTTCAAGATTCTGTCGCTTCTGATAAGCGCGCTTTTGCTTTGGTTTTCCGCGGGACTTATTGACTATATGCTCGTGACGCGTTTTTACAGGGAACCTTTTTTCTGCGTTGCAAACGCCGACGAAAACGGCGGATTTTATCACGGGCTCGGATATTCCTACGTCATAACCGGAAATTTTGATGAAGATAATTCTGAAGGTCATTTCGGTGCGGAATATATTGAATTTGAAATTTTCGGCAAAAGAGCCGAAACCCTCATCCGTCATGTGGAAAGAGAACTTTCGGCTGATTGAAAACAGGAGAGTTTTTAACCCCGGCCGAACCAACCTTGCCCACCCGAGGGGGAAAGATTTAAAACACAAACCGCCTGCCGGTAACAGCAGGCGGTTTTTTGTTTTTTACAAAAGTTTGTCAATTTCGGGCTTTATTTTGGCAAAGACCTCTTCCGGGGTACCGACGGAATCAATTATCACGATATTGTCGCGGTCTTTGAGCATATCAAAAACTATTCCGTAACGGCGGCGGGTTTCGGATATCATCGCGGCGTTTTCTTCGTAAATCTCAAAATGGGTTCTTCCCGCGCGGATATGCTCGTGGCATTTTTCCGGGTCCATATCAAGGAAGATGCAGATATCCGGCTTTGTTATAACAGGGGAATCAAGGTTCATTCCCGCAACCCAGTCAAGAGCTCCGTCAACGCCCTGATAGGCAAGGGAGGAATAATAATAGCGGTCGCAAACAACGTCCGTTCCTTCACCGAGATGCTTCTTTATGCCGTTTTTCGGGCTTACATTATGGGCAACCCTGTCTGCCGCAAACATTGCCGCAAGCTCCTCTCGGGTTCGAGGGTGCTCACCGCCGAGACCGTCACGAACCATGCCCCCAAGCCCGGTTTCGGTGGGTTCGGCTGTATGGTGAACCGCTCTTCCAAGGGAACGGAGATAGTCTGAAAGGAATCTTGCCTGGGTGGATTTTCCGCTTCCGTCAACCCCTTCTATAACGATAAAAAGTCCGCGTTTGTTTTCCAAAATAAAAACGCTCCCTTCTTTTGTACTATGAATAATTATATATCCCGGAAAGCCGCTTGTCAAACGCCGTTTTTTCTTTTCAAAAAGCGGAATTTGTGGTATGATAATTAATAGTAAAACTGTAAAGCCGCAAAAACGGCTTTGCAGCGGGAATGGGGGTCGCTTATGGAAGAATATTTTGAATCCAGTCTTTTTTCAAAGCCGTTTTTGAGCGCGGTGATAGTCGCCGCCGGAAGTTCCGTAAGAATGGGCGGCGAAGATAAGATTTTTTTGCCCGTAAGCAAAATTCCGGTTATCGCAAGAAGCCTTCTCGCCTATGAAAACTGCGGCGATGTTTCCGAAATCGTTGTTGTAACGAGGGAAGCCTCCATCGAAAAAATAAAAGCTCTCGCCGGGGAATTCGGCATAAAAAAACTTTCCGCCGTTGTCGCCGGCGGCTCCACAAGGGCGGAATCAGTGCGAAACGGAGTTTTTGCCGTTTCCGCAAAGGCGGATTTCGTTGCTATCCATGACGGAGCGCGTCCGCTCGTTCAACCGGAGGATATAAGCCGCTGTGCCCATGACGCTTTCCGCTGCGGCGGCGCCGTTCTTGCCGTTCCGGTAACGGATACCATCAAATACGGCAAAAAGAACGGATTTGTCGAATATACCCCCGCAAGGGAAAAACTCTTTGCTGCCCAAACCCCGCAGATTTTTGACCTCGGAGTATATAAAACCGCCATGGAAAGAGCTTTTCGTGAGCTTTCGGACTGGACGGACGACAGCCGCATTTTTGAAAATGACGCAAGAAAGGTTTTCCTGACCCCGGGGAAACGCTATAATATAAAAATCACCTCGCCGGAGGATATTCTCATCGCCGAGGCACTTTTGAAAGGACGGGAATAAAATGATCCGCATCGGTCATGGTTATGACGTACACAAACTTGTTGAAGGACGTAAACTTATCCTCGGCGGAACCGAGATTCCATATGAAAAAGGACTTCTCGGTCATTCGGACGCGGACGTTCTTGCTCACGCCGTGGCGGATGCGTTCCTCGGTGCTCTCGCCCTTCCGGATATCGGCAGAAGATTCCCGGATAAGGACCCGAAATACAAAGATGCCGACAGCATCGAACTCCTTAAAGACGTGTATGCCGAGATTTTGAGCACCGGATATTCCGTATGCAACATTGACTGCACGGTTATCGCAGAAAAGCCGATGCTCAAGCCGTTTATCGAACAGATGAGGAGCGTTTTCGCCGATGCTTTGAGCACGGATATCGGCAACGTAAATATCAAGGCAACCACCGAGGAAGGGCTTGGTCTGCGCGGCGAGGGGATCGGTGCTCATGCGGTGGTCCTTTTGGAAAAATAAAAATACATCGGCGGAAGGTTTTTCCGCCGTTTTTTTGGATATTGCAAATGGGACAAGGTGCGATCCCTCCCTTCAAGCAAGTGAGGCTTTAGAGGTTTATTCCAAAATTTAATAAAATTTTTAATCTCCTGCGTATTGCTATGAATTGGCGCTTATGGTATAATTAATTACTTAAATATATAAATAATACTATATAAAGGGTTTTCAATATGATGATATCGACAAAAGGCCGTTACGGCCTCAGGCTTATGCTCGACATCGCAAAAGAAGGCGGCGGAAGGCCTGTTCCAGTAAAAGAGATCGCAAAGCGTCAGGATATCAGTGAAAAATATCTTGAGCAGATAATAAGCCAATTTTCAAAGGCCGGACTTGTCCGAAGTATCCGCGGAGCACAGGGCGGATATATCCTTTCCCGCCCGGCAAACGAAATCACCGCCGGGGATATCCTTCGGGCGGCGGAAGGCTCCATCGCGCCGGTGGAATGCTGTGAAAGCGGATGCGACCATTCCGACGGCTGCATGACTTTCGGGCTTTATAAGCGTATTCAGGATGCGGTTGACAGCGTTGTTGATTCCACCACCCTTGCGGATATGCTCGGTGATACGGGTATCAGCGTCGGTTAAGCCAAGTTTAACAGTTTTTTCACATTTGCCGGATTGCTTTTGACGGCGGCGGCTATTATAATTATAATATATTTGTATGAGGAATTTTTCGCTCGAAAGGAGAGCTTTTTAATAATGGGATTTTCTAACTTTTTCAATCAGGATATCGGTATCGACCTCGGTACCGCAAACACTCTTATATTCTCCAAAGGCAAGGGCATAATCATGCGCGAACCTTCCGTCGTTGCGGTTGATACCCGCACCGACACCGTCCGCTACGTCGGTCAGGAGGCAAAAGAGGTAATCGGCCGTACCCCCGGCTCCATCGTCGCGGTAAGACCGCTCAAAGACGGCGTTATCGCGGACTTTGATATTGCGGCTTCCATGCTCCAGATCTTCATCAAAAAGATTTTCAACAACTCCATCTTCGCAAGGCCCCGCTGCGTTATCTGCATCCCCTCCGGTGTTACCGAGGTTGAACGCAGAGCTGTTCGTGAAGCGGCAATGAAAGCCGGCGCACGCCACGTTTATATCATCGAGGAACCCATGGCGGCAGCCATCGGCGCCGGACTTCCTGTTGCGGAAGCCTGCGGCAGCATGGTCGTTGACATCGGCGGCGGCACTTCCGAGGTTGCGGTTATCTCCCTCGGCGGCATTGTTGCCTCCAAATCCGTCCGTGTCGGCGGCGATGAGTTTGACGCCGCAATCATCTCCTATATCAAGAGAAAATACAACCTCCTTATCGGTGAACGCTCTGCCGAGGCCATCAAAATGACCATCGGTTCCGCCTTCCCCTTCGAGGAAGAACTCGAAATGGAAATTAAAGGCCGTAACCTCGTTGACGGTCTTCCGAAGAATATGTTCATCACCAGCGAAGAAATCCGCGATGCCCTTGCGGATCCGCTCTCTTCCATCATGGAGGCTGTAAAATCCACCCTCGAACGCACCCCGCCCGAGCTTTCCGCTGATATCATCGACCACGGCATCACCCTTACCGGCGGCGGCAGCCTTCTTCACAACATCGACAAGCTCATCAGCAAGGAAACCGGCATGCCCGTACATATCGCAGAAAATGCCCTCGACTGCGTTGCGGCCGGAGCAGGCGAAGTTCTCGATAATATCGACCTTCTCCGCGAAGTCGTTTCCGACAGCGAGCGCCGTCTCGGATAAATCAAATCCAAACGATCCGTTCATGGAGGAACCGCTTTTTCAACGGATCCTCCATAATTTTTTATTAAGCTCCCCTAACAGGGGAGCTGTCACGCCAATCAGAACAAAAGCGTGACTGAGGGGTTTTATCTGCCATATCATTTTACCGAAATCAGATTTTATAAAACCCTTCCGCCGCGGCCATACGGCCATGCGGCACCTCCCCTGATAGGGGAGGTAATTTGGAAAGGAGGTGCTGTTCGGCACCGTGCAGAAATTTTTCAAAAGCTGGTATTTCAGGGTTCTTTGCGCGCTGGCGGTTTTTTCTGTTGCGCTTATGATACGCGCCGCCGCTTCCGGCAGCGCCGAGGTTTTTCTTTCACAGGCGGTTTCGGTCGTTTCCCAGCCGTTCCTCAATTTCAGCACATCCGTAACCAATTCTGTAAACGAATTCCTTGACAGGTTCGTCCGGGCGGAGGAAATTTACCTTGAAAACCAGGAGCTCAGACAGCAGCTTCAGGAAGCAAACGAAAAACTCATAGAATATGAACGCAATAAGCGCGAGGTCGAGCAGTACCGCGACTTCCTCGGACTTAAAGAAACGAATCCGGATTATGAATTCGAGCCGGCAACGGTTATCGGACGAGATTCCACCAACCGTTTCTATTCATTTACCATCGACAGGGGAGAACTCCACGGAGTTGAGGAAGGCGACCCTGTGATCACCGCGGACGGTCTTGTCGGAATTGTTTCGGAGGTTGGGCTCACCTATTCCCATGTCCGCACAATTCTTGATATTTCCGTAAACGTCGGAGTTTATGATATTTCCACCCGTGACAGCGGAATCCTTTCCGGCGACCTTACCCTTTCCACCGAAGGTATCTGTAAGCTGGAATATCTTCCCCTCGAAAGCGGAATTGCCAGCGGCAACCTTATCGTTACCTCCGGCATCGGCGGCGTTTTCCCGAAAGACCTCCCCGTCGGAACCGTCAAATCCGTAAGGACGGATTCCGGCGGACTTTCCCTTACCGCGGAAATAATTCCTTCCGCCGATATTGAAAACATCACCAACGTAGTCGTTATAAAATCCTTCAACGGACAGTCCACCGGCTTTTCCGATTCTTTGGAGGAAGGCGGCGAAACCGAATGACAAAGTATTTCCGCCGCAAGGTATTCAAGTTCCTTGTTTACACGCTTATCGTTTTTGCGGCTTACATTATCCAGACGACCCCGGGGCTTATTGAATTCTGCGGAGTCCGCCCTATCCTCGTTCTTACCGCCTGCATCTGCATCGCTGTTTTCGAAGGGGAATTTGCCGGCGGACTTTTCGGGTTCTGCTTCGGGCTTTTCTGTGACAGCACCTCCGAAACCATATTCGGGTTCAACGCGCTGATTTTTCTTCTGCTCTGCACCGCGGCAGGGCTTGCGACCATATACGTTTTCCGCCGGAGCACCATGAACGTCATGCTGCTTTGCCTCGCGGCGCTTTTTATGCGGTCTTCCCTTGAATTTTTCTTTACCTTCGTGCTTTACGGATACGAAAACCTCGAGGCTTATTTTTATACCCAGATTGCGCCGCAAATCGTTCTTTCGGCAATTTTCGCTTTTCCGTTCTGCCTGCTTTTCCGATGGCTAAATCGGAAATTCGAGCCGGAGGAAACAAAAGAGTGATCCGGGGCGAATCGCCTCAGTCAGAGCAGGTTTCAGAATAAAGGAGATGAATGTCATTGGCCGAAGACAAAAACCAAAATATATCAAAATCCCGGCAGGTGATAATCACTCTTCTTGTGGTTCTTGCCGCTGTTATAATCCTGCTGCGCCTTATGACCATGCAGATAGTGGAGGGCGAATCCTACCGTTCATATCTTACGGAAGGATATTCCGTCATAAAGACCATTCCTGCTTCCCGCGGAAGCATTGTTGACCGCAACGGACGTTCCCTTGCAGTGAACCGGGTCTGCTATGATATAACTTTTGATAAAAACAACGTGGTAAAGGATTCCGAAAACTCCGTTATCCTCGAACTTATCTCCATTCTCGAGGAAAACGGTGAGGAATGGATAGACAACCTTCCCATCACCACCGAAGCACCCTTTGAATATTCCGGAACAGAAACCGCCCGGGCGCGCCTTCGCAAGCATCTTGACCTTGCGGATTTTGCTTCCGTTGATGACGTTGTTTACCGTCTTAAAGAGCGCTATGGGCTCGAGGATATGAGCGATGAGGATTTCCGAAAGGTCGCCGGGGTCCGTTATGAAATGGAACGGGTCGGCTATAACTACAGCACGCCTTATACTTTCGCGGAGGACGTTTCCTCCACAACCGTCAATATAGTAAGCGAACACAGCTATTATTTCCAGGGTATTGAAATAACCGAAAGCTATGAAAGGGTTTATCCCAACGGCGACGTTGCTCCACATATAGTCGGAATTACCGGTATCATATATGAGGAAGAATACGCAAACCTTGATAAAACCATTTACGGAATGACCGATATCATCGGTAAAAGCGGGCTCGAGGCCGCTTTTGAGGAAGAACTCCGCGGCAAGGACGGAAAGATCAAAATAACCTATGATGCCGACGGTGAGATAATCAGCGAAGAAATAATCGAGGAGGCCGTTCCCGGAGCAACGGTCGTTTCCACTATTGATATGGATCTCCAGAGGGTCGCATACAGCGCCCTCGAAAAGCAGATACTCAACCTCCGCTCCACCGCCGCCGAAGGCAAGGGCAAGGAATCCGAAGGCGGAGTCGCCGTTGTCATAAAAGTCGGCACGGGAGAAATCCTTGCGGCGGCAAACTATCCCTCTTATAACCTTTCTACCTATTATCAGGATTATTCCGAACTCGTCGCCACTGATTACAGCCCTCTTTTCAACCGGGCAGCGGAAGGCCTTTATGCGCCGGGTTCCACCTTCAAGCCCGTTGTCGCAACCGCGGCGCTCCAGCTCGGTAATATTACCGCAAAAAGCACCGTAACCTGCGAGCACGTTTATACCTATTTTACGGACTATCAGCCGACCTGCCTCGGTACCCACGGCAGAATAACCGTCAAAAACGCCCTCGGCTATTCCTGCAACATCTTTTTCTATGAAATCGGGCGAATTATGGGCATTGACAACATCCGCCAGTACGCCTATTACTACGGACTCGGAGAACCCACGGGCATTGAGATTTACGAACGCACCGGTCAGGTTTCAAATCCGGACTGGGCTTCCGGCAAGGGAATAACCTGGAACAACGGCGACGTTCTCCAGGCTTCCATCGGACAGGGCTACAGCCTTTTCTCCCCCATTCAGATGGCAAACTACGTCGCAACCATCGCAAATCAGGGTGTCAGGGTGAACGCCCACTTTGTAAAATCCATCAACTCCTATGATTTCAGCGAGGTTCTTTATGAAACTCCCATCGAGGTCCTTTCGGATATGGGAATGACCGATTACACCTATGAAACGGTTCTTTCCGGTATGCTCCAGTCCTCCCAGGATTCTTCCGGCTTTGTATGGGGTGATTTTGATATCGAGGTAGCTTCCAAAACCGGTACGCCCCAAACCAGTACCGCGACGGTAAACAGTACGTTTATCTGCTTTGCTCCTGCCGAAAATCCGGAGATCGCCATTGCGGTCATTATCGAAAAAGGCTGGCAGGGCTATACCGCCGCCCCTGTCGCAAAAGAAATTTTGCAGTATTACTTCGGCACCGAAACGAGCGATACCCCCGAAACGGATATCCTTGTACCATAAAAAACTGATAATGAACGCCCGGAAGGAATTTTTCCTTCCGGGCGTTTTTGCGGGCGGCTCATTGCGGTATTATTTTATTTCCGCCCGCCACATTCAATCGACCGATAACAGCGGACGGGACAAGGTTATCCCTCTTCCGTCTTTTTTGACCTGCGGTCAAAAAATCCACCTTCCCCCGGGGGAAGGCTTTAAATGAATCCCTCCACCATCGCCGTTGGCGATGGTCCCCCTCC
>CAZOOL010000059.1:0-9503 GCA_964581405.1 uncultured Oscillospiraceae bacterium
GTGGTCCAGCTTCCGGTGGATTCTTCGCAGGTGGTGATTACGCTGATTCCGCGGGAAAGGCATTTTTCAAAATGCTCATAGCAGTCGCTTACAAGGCTGAAAAGGGTAACAACGGCGATATCCGCATCGCAGTTATCAAGAACTTCGTCAGCATCGGATTTGATGGTAACGCCGGTTTTTACGCCAAGCTCTGCAAAATCGCCGATATCCATACCGACAACAGCGGGGTCAACGTCGATTGCGCCGACGATCTGTGCGCCTTTTTCATAAAGATAGCGGATGATGTATTTTGCCATTTTTCCGCAGCCATACTGTACAACTTTTACTTTTTCCATAATAATTTTCCTCCCTGTTTTTTTGTTAACATCATTATAATGTCTAAAGCAGGTTGAGAGTCAAGCCTTATTTTGTTAAATTTTTATCCGTTTTATCTGAACGCCACCGGAACCTGGAGCCGCAGGAACATTCCTCTTTTTTCGTCATCAAAAACGCTGAATTCCGTAAGCACCTCGCAGATATAATCCCCGGCGACCCTGTATTCGTTTTCGGTGCAGTATTCGAGCAGGCGCTTTGCGTATTCCTTTTCATCGTCGAAGCTGTCGAGATAGATACAGACGTACATTCCGCTTTCAATGCGTTTTACGGATTCGCTTTGCGGGAAGTTGTCGTCCACAAGGACGAAAATCTCGTCGGATTCCAGCTTCCCCGCAAGGAAGCTTTCCTTTTTCATGGTCGTCCCCGCGTTGCAGTAGTAAATCTGGGGCAGATTGTGCTTTATAAGGCTGTTTTTAAGCTCCTTCAGCTCGTTTTCATAAACCTCTATCCCATATTCGTAAAAATTGATGCTGGTGGGCATGGAATAGATTTTGCGGTGGGGAATATACTCAATAGTGATGGTTCCGATGGAAGGCGATTTGCGGTAGCGCTCAAGGCTTTCTATGGTGCGGGAAATGGCTGCAAGCTGGAGGTTGAGGTTTGCCATCTGCTCTTTCACCTGTTTTTTGCGGTGAATGAGTATGGATTCGATAAGCTTTGTGTCCCCGCTTTCAAGGATTTCCTTTATTTCCTTGAGTTCCATGCCGAGGGCCTTCATATACTGTATCATGTCGAGCCGCGCGTTTTGGCGTATATTATAATAGCGATAGCGGCTTTCCTTATCCGTATAGCAGGGTTTTATAAGTCCGATTTCATCATAAAGACGAAGTGTCGAAACTGAAATATTGTTTATTTTAGCCATTTCTCCGATACTAAGGAGTTCGTTTTTCATGTTTTTCCCTCCGAAAACCCTCAACCGGCATGAGAGTTTTTGAAAAATTTATCATTTTTTATCATATTAACATATTTTTTCGTTTTTGCAAGGGTATCCCTTTCTTTTTCACCAAATTCAGTTTTAAAAATATTCTTTATAAACATAAATTTACTTTTCCGAAAACCTTGCAAATAAGACAAAAATAGTATATTATATATTATGAATAGATATCTTTTTTATTTATTGAATTGTAAGCTGTGAAACGCTTGAACATATATCAAGTTTTCAGTGAAGGAGGCATTTGATTTGCTTACTGAAGAACGCTATCTCTGCATGGGCTGTATGTCCGTTCTTGATGAAACCGGCAACTGCCGCTGCGGATATGATGAAGATGCACCCACCGATGAAGCCTGTGTTCCCGTAAGGACCCTTATCGGCGGAAGATACATAGCCGGCCGAATGGTAAGAATGAACGGCGAAGCCATAACCTATATCGGTTTTGATAAGGAAAACGAAGAAAAGGTTTTTATCCATGAATATATGCCGAAAAAAATCGCCAAAAGAAACGACCTCACCGGCGAAGTCGTTCCCTATTCCGGCTGTGAAGCGCAGTATAAGACCCTCATGGCTGATTTCTATGACCTTTTCGATGCTCTGCGCAATTTCCGCCATACGGAATATATGATGCCGGTGATAAACGTCATCCGCGACAACAACACCGTCTATGCCGTTTATAAATACATCAAAACCATTTCCTACGGCGATTACCTTAGCCACAACGGCGGCGAATTCACATGGCCGCAGGTGAAAAAGCTTTTTATGCCGCTTTTCACGACCCTCACCTATCTCCACAGCAACGGCTTCGTTCACCGCGGAATTTCTCCCGAAAGCATAAGGGTCAACGCAAAAGGCCAGCTTATGCTCTGGGATTTCGGAACTGCCGTCCTTTATTCAAAGGATTCCATGGTCGAACCGAACCTTACCGCCGGATATTCCGCGCCGGAACAGTATTCCAACGGATACTGGCAGGGCGAATGGACGGACGTTTATTCCGTTGCGGCGGTGCTTTATAAATCCCTTACCGGAACACTTCCCGTGGATGCAGAATCCAGAAAAGAGGTTGACCACCTTTGCCCGCCGGAACAGCTCAACGTCAATATTTCCTCGAGCGTTTCCGATGCCATTCTCAACGCCATGACCGTAAACGGCGAATACAGAACCCGCTCCATTGATGACTTCACCGCGGAGCTTCTTGAATCCACCGGTTCAAACACAAAGCTTTTCGGCGTAAACGAGGAAGCGGTCATCAAAAAGGCTGAGGAAAAATCCCACAAATCTGAAAACGAACGCCGCCCGAAAAAGGAAAAAAGGAAAATCCGCGTTCCCTGGGGGCTTGTTGTTTTCATCATTATGCTCGCGGTGCTTCTCGGAATAGTCGCTTTCCTTTTCAAATACACGGAAGTCCTCGGCTTCGGCAACAGGAGCAACCTTGATAATTCCGAGTCCTCTTATGAAAGCAGCAGCTATGATGATACCGAGCCCAACGGATACCTTCTTTCCGTCCCGAATTTCGTCGGAAGAATGAGGGCAAACGTTGAAAACAACAGCGATTATGCCAAATTTGACCTTGTTTTTGAGGAAGAAAACAATAACGAGTACGTCGAGGGCATGATTTTCGAGCAATCCGTAAAATACCGTACCGAGGTTGAAGAAGGCGCTACCATCGTCCTTAAAGTAAGCAAAGGTCCGGAAAAAGTCCCGATGCCCGAGCTCATCGGCATGACCATCGAGGAAGCCACTGCCGTTCTTACCGAAATGGGCATAAGCTTCCAGATCATTCCCAATTTCAGCGCGGAATATGAATATAACATCGTCTATGACCAGTCCATTCCAAAAGATACCGAAGTTGCCGTAAGCGACCGAATGAACAAGGTTTACATTTATTACGGCGCCCTTGAAAGCAGCGGCGACGATCCTTGGAGCAGCGGCAGCAGCAGCGACAGCAGCTCCAACCCGGGCGTTACGGTAATCGTACCCGGCGGCTGATAAAACAAATCGCAAAGCAAAAATCCCCTGCGGAAATTCCGCAGGGGATTTTTTGTATCTATCAGACCAAACCTTCGCCAAAGATTCCTCCGTCCTCATAGATTATATATTCGCTTGCGTAGTCATTATTGATGACCGGCCCGATCTCCGTATTTTCATAGAAGAAAAGCTGGTAGCAATAGACAAGGGTATCAAGATTATAGTAATAGTTATACTGTACGTCCTCGCTTAGGAATTCTTCCCCTTCCTCAAAGATTTTCTTTTCCTGGGTCGTTGATTTTTCAAAAATCTCCACCCTTTCGATAAGGTCCGCTTCGTCAGCATCCATATCCATATTCGTATAATTTATCCTGACGACAGTTCCGTTTTCGACGGTACATATAACGGCTTTATTTGTGATGATTTTATCTCCTATGATATATATAATTTTCATCATTCCCGCAGAAAGGTCTTCGGAATAGTAATTAAGGGTCGCGCTCCAGCCTTCGCCGCCGAAATCCGGATAATCCTCTTTTATTTCCGCTTCGATTTCGGGCGGAATCCCAATTTCCATATGGAGAGAATCCTGTTCAAAAAAACTTTCCGGCGGGGCAAACGGAATATCCACTCTTTTGCCCTGCGGTTCGATTCCCGCCGCGGAATCGAAATATTCCGGAAGATGATGGGGAAGCTTCAGCCAGATAAGGTCGGATTCATACAGTTCGGAGGTGCTTTTTTCCGAAGAGATGCTCTCCTCCCTTTCCTGCACCGGTTCGGCGGCGCAGCCGCAAAAAAGAGCGATAATCAAAAGAACGCAAAGAAATTTTTTCATAACATTCCTCCTTTTTTATCCTATATAATATAAGTGCCGAAAAAACGCCGAATTACTGCAGCAAAAAGAAATTTTTCCATAAAAGGCGGCATCTTTGAATTTCGACCGTTCAGCCTTGGGGCGGCAGCGGTTTTTTGATTTGTTTTTTCCCGGAATACCGCGCCATTAAAAAAATCCCGCTGAAAAATCAGCGGGATTTTTTGCGGGATCATTTTGCGTTATAGAAAGCTTCGGATGCTTTATGCATCATATAAATATCAATTTTCGCGGCAACCTCCATGGGTGCGTGCATGGAAAGGAGCGGAACGCCTACGTCGATGGTATCGACTTCGAGGCGGGAAATATATTTAGCAACGGTACCGCCGCCGCCTTCATTCACCTTGCCGAGCTCGCCGGTCTGCCATACGACATTCGCGTCGTTGAGAATGGTGCGGACTTCCCCGCAGAATTCAGCGGGAGAATCGTTGGTGGAATTTTTGCCTGCGGCTCCGGTATATTTGGTAACGACAATGCCGTAATTGAGATATGCGGCGTTTTCTTTTTCATGAACCTGAGGGAAGGTGGGGTCAACCGCGGCGTTTACGTCGGCGGAAATGCATTTGCTGTTCTCAAGAATCACGTGACCGGGGATTCCGTAGGGACGGCCGAGATCCATCGCAAAATAGGAAAGCATCTTGCTGTTCATACCGGTGGGGCCGTCGGAACCGGTTTCCTCTTTATCCGCAAAGCAGGCAACGGCGGTATATTCCGGGTCGGAAGCAAGAATACCGGTAAGCTCGCCGTATGCGCATACTCTGTCATCGTGGCCGTATGCGCCGATAAGACCGCGGTCAAAACCGATATCGCGTGCTCTTCCGGCGGGAACCATTGTGAGCTCCGCGGACTGGAAATCCTCCTCAATGATGCCGTATTTATCGAAAAGGATGGAAGCGATATTGAGTTTTACCTTTTCGCTGATTTCATCATCGCGGAAGGGCATGGAACCGACGAGGATATTGAGCTCTTCGCCTTTGATTCCGTCGCCGAGGGTTCTTCCCATCTGCTCTTTTGCAAGATGAGGAAGAAGGTCGCTTACGCAGAAGACGGGTTCATCATCGTTTTCACCGACGGTTACGGTTACGGAACTGCCGTCTTTTCTTACGACGACGCCGTGAAGAGCAAGCGGAATGGTGGTCCACTGATATCTCTTGATTCCGCCGTAATAATGAGTTTTAAAAAGAGCAAGCTCGTGATCCTCATAAAGGGGATTGGGTTTAAGGTCAAGGCGGGGGGAATCAATATGTGCCGCGGCGATATGCATACCTTCTTCAAGGGGCTTTCTGCCGATTTTAGCAAACATAAAGGCTTTGTTGCGGTTGTTTATGTAAATTTTATCGCCGGCAACGTATTTTTTGCCGGGTTCAAAAGGAACGAATCCTTCTTTTTCAAGAACCGGAATTACCCAGTCAATGAATTCGCGCTCGGTTTTGCAGGTGCTGATAAAATCCTTGTAAGGCTCGCAGTAATCAAAAGCAGCCTTGATTTCCTCTTCGGAAAGGGTCGTTCCAGCGTTTTTCGGGTTGCGAAGAAGCTTCTCTTTAAGGAGCTGTCCTGCGGATTTTTCTTTTTCGCTCATGTTTTTTCTCCTTTTCTATGCAAATTTTTAATGACATATATAAAAATCAGTCAAAATCGTAGGCGTTTATATAACCCTGACGGTATGCGCTGACTTTTTTCTGATAGTTTGCGGTTTCCTCATAGGGGATATTGTAAAGCGTCTTTCCATCGGTGGAATATTCCAAATCCCCGAGCCATTTTTTGACGGCGTTCGGACCGGCATTATAGGCGGCATAGACCGTTTCCCATTCTCCGAACATATCGTAAAGATAGCTCAAAAGCCATGTTCCGTAGTCGATATTCACCTCCGGAACATACATATCGTCCCATGAAGCTCCGGTTTCTCCTCGGTAATAATCTATCCATTCAAAGGCGTCCTTCGTTATCTGCATAAGACCGCGGGCGCCGACCCAGCTTTCCGCTTCCGGGTCAAAATTGCTTTCGGTGCGGATCACCGCATAGATAACCGAAACCGGGACGCCGTATTCTTTTGATTTCGCTTCAACCGTTTCGCTGTATTCCGTCGGATACGCCCAATGCTCGAGCAGCCTCGTGGAATGGTTCATCATCACCCCGGCGAGCACGATAAATGCAACGACCAAAAGCCCGAGAAGGGCATTTCTGATAACTTTTCCCAAAATCAATCCTCCGCGGCAATAGTTTCTCTTTTGTTGAGCATATTCTTGAGCACGTCGTTCACCCTGTACTCAAGGTTTTCCATAGAGCCTTCGTTTTCTATGACAAAATCGGCTTTTTCGGTATAAAAGCTTTGCGGTTTTTGTGCCGCAACGCGTCTTTCGGCATCCTCCCTCGAAATTCCGTCGCGTCTTATTATGCGCCTTGTTCTTATGTTCTCATCCGCAACCACCGAAATGAGCACGTCGCATATCTTTCCGCATCCGCTTTCAATAATGGTCGCGCCGTCGATAACCACGTTTTCTATGCCGTAATCGACGTAAAATCTTGCTTCCTTCTCAATCGCTTCCAGTATATACGGAAAAACGATTTTATTGAGCACCGCAAGTTCCTTTTTATCCGAAAACACGCGTTTCCCAAGGGCTTTGCGGTCGATGCTGCCGTTCTTGTTGAGCACAAGACACGAAAAATGACTTACGATTTCATAGATGCAGTCCGTATTGTTTTCGGTTATCTCATGGGAAACGGCGTCCGCATCAATAACTGCGGCGCCTTTTCTGCGGAAAATTTCCCTGACGGAGCTTTTTCCCGCGCCTGTCTGCCCTGTAAGTCCGATGATATTTGCCATTGTGAATTCTCCTTTTTATGTCGTGCTCAAATTATCTCTCAAAGCTCTATGACGTCAAAACCGGCCGCTCTTATAAGGCGGTTATAAACCGCAAGACCGACTCCCGTGACTTTCGGTGAATGGGCGTAAACACGTTTCGCGCCGCTTTCATCAATAATGCGGAGTGCTTCAAAAATATGTTCCGCCTGTTCCTCATCGGAAAACTCGGAACCGTATGTAACGGTGCTCACTTCGAGCATTTTTTCCTCCTCATCAAAACAAAGGGCGAAAACTCCTTCGCCGGCGTGCTCATTCACATATTTTATATATTCCTCCGAAGGCGCTTTTATAAGCGTGACCTGTGCCTTCGGCGCATAGTGCTTGTATTTCATACCGGGAGAAAGCACCTTTTCGCCCTCTTCCAGCTTTTCGAGCACCGCATGGGAAACCTCCACTTCTCCAACGGTTTCCCGAAGCTGCTCAAGGGTAACGTAGCCCGGGCGGAGAAGCACCGGTTTTTCCCCTGCGAGAGATATTATGGTGGATTCCACCCCGACGGAGCTTGCTCCGCCGTCGATGATGCCCTCTACCCTGCCCATAAGGTCATGGACGCAGTGCTCAAAGGTCGTTGGGCTCGGGCTTCCGGAAAGGTTTGCGCTCGGTGCCGCAAGGGGAAGTCCGGTTTTTTCGATTATCTCCCTTGCAGCCGGATGCGCCGGAAAGCGCACCGCAACTGTCGGAAGATTCGCGCTCGTCACGTCCGGAATTTTTTCGCTCTTTTTCATTATCATGGTAAGAGGACCGGGCCAGAACTTTTCCGCAAGCTTTTTTGCGCTTTCCGGGATTTCCGCAACGATATCCCCGAGCATATCCATATCGCAGATGTGGACTATAAGAGGATTATCCCCGGGTCGGCCTTTTGCCTTGAAGATATTGGCGCAGGCTTCTGCATCAAAAGCGTTTGCCGCAAGGCCATAGACCGTTTCCGTCGGAATTGCCACAAGGCCGCCGTTTTGCAGTATTTTTGCGGCGGTTTCAACCGCGCCCTCGTTTTTTGCATTTAAAAGCAAAGTTTCCATTCTTACCTCTTCAATCCTCTTCTCCACGGAGTTTTTCTGCCTGGTCATGGGCTCTCAGCGGGTCTATAAGCTCATCAAGGCCGCCGTTCATCACGGAATCTATCTTATACAGAGTGAGCCCTATGCGGTGGTCCGTGACCCGCCCCTGCGGGAAGTTATAAGTTCTTATGCGTTCGCTTCTGTCGCCGCTTCCGACCTGGGCTTTTCTGTCGGCGGCACGGCTTTCGTCCGCGGCGCGCTGTTTCTGTTCATAAAGGCGGCTGCGAAGCACCTTCATCGCCTTATCCTTGTTTTTATACTGGCTTCGCTCGTCCTGACATTCGACAACCATTCCCGTGGGGATATGGGTTATGCGGATGGCGGAGCTTGTTTTGTTGATGTGCTGACCGCCTGCGCCGCTGGAACGGAATGTGTCAATTTTCAGGTCGTTGGGGTCGATTTCCACCTCGACATTTTCCGCTTCGGGCAAAACCGCAACGGTGACTGCGGAAGTCTGTATCTTGCCCTGGGAATCCGTAACCGGAACGCGCTGGACACGGTGGGTTCCGCTTTCAAAACGGAACCGCCCGAAAACGCCTTCGCCCTCGACAGAATAGGAAATTTCCTTATAGCCGCCCAGTTCCGTTGCGTTTGCATAGATGACCTCGGTTTTCCAGCCTTTTGAATCAGCATACATTGAATACATACGGTAAAGATCCGCGGCAAAAAGCGCCGCTTCTTCGCCTCCGGTGCCGCTTCGGATTTCCATGATTACGGAGCGGTTCTCGTTGGGGTCCTTCGGCAAAAGCAGTATCTTCAGTTCCTCCGAACAGCTTTCCATGGCTTTCCGGCTTTCCTCAAGCTGTTCCTTCGCCATATCCCGAAGTTCCCTGTCCGTTTCTTCCTCAAGAATGGCTTCCGCCTCCTCGAAATGTGCCTTCGCGGATTTATATTCCTGATATTTTTCGGCAATGGGCGTAAGCTCCCGGTGGTCTTTGAGAAGCTGGGTATAAAGCTCGTTGTTGTTTATTATCTCCGGCTCGTAAAGCCGAAGCCCCGCCTGACGCCAGCGTCTTTCTATATCCTCGAGTTTATCAAACATTGGGATTCCCCTCCCGGATTATCTGTTTGATGTTTTTTTCGGCCTTGCTGCGGGGAACTTCGACCTCGTGACCGCATTTTTCGCACCGCAATTTAAAATCCATTCCGGAGCGCAGGACTATAAACCTTGCGCAGCCGCAAGGGTGGTTTTTCTTCATCAGAAGCACGTCGCCGATTTTAACGTCCATAAAATTCGCTCCTTTCCTGATAATATTTTCCTAATTTAATAATATACCATATAAGTGGGAATTTTGCAACCAATGGCTGTTTTCCCCAATCTTATTGAATTTCTTACTGTTTTTTGCTAAAATGTCAGTATAATTTCTTTCGTGAAGGGAGCCGCACCATGCCCGACCTTAAAATATCCGAAATGCTTGAAATGCAAAAGGAACTTTTTGA
>CAZOOL010000060.1:0-9480 GCA_964581405.1 uncultured Oscillospiraceae bacterium
AAACAGGCTGTAATCGAAGAAGCAAAACAGTGGATGACCGAAGAAAAAGAATAATTTTTCCGAATAATCCAAAAAGCCCTGTCATAACATTGACAGGGCTTTATTTTTTTACCTCCTCAGAGGAGGAGGGGGACCGCGAAGCGGTGGAGGAGGGATAACCCCTGTCCGGTTTGCGGTTATGACTATATATTCGGAGATGATTTTTTGATAACAGCTTCCGTAAAAACATCGAGAACCAAAATAATCGGTATTTTATGCATTATCCTTGCGGTGATAATCGCGGTGATACTTTTCTTTGGCGGGAACGCCGCAGGAGACACCGCAGAATCCGTTTCCCGCAGGGTTACGGATAACGAACAGAGAAGGGAGTACCTTGCTTCAAAAGGCCTTGAAACGGCCGGAGAGCCTTCCTCCGTGGAAGACATTGTTTTGCCGGCGGAAATGGACGAGGTGCTTTCGGAATACAACGAAATGCAGAAGACCGCCGGCTTTGACCTTTCGCCATACCTCGGCAAGACCGTGAAAAAATACGTCTATCCGCTGGAGAACGAGCCGGAAACATTTGCGACCCTTTATATTTATGATAACAGGATAATCGCCGCGGATATTGCTTCGCATACGGAAGGTTGGCAAAAAGCTGTTGACGGCGGCGGAAATATCGGATAATATAAATATATAAAAACGGAAAAGCAGAGGAACAAAATGGATTACAGAAAAATCACCATTGACGATTTGACCGAACTTGCAAAAATATATGCGGAAACTTTCAATTCCGACCCATGGTATGACAAATGGACGCAGAAAACCGCAGAAAAGCGTCTTTCCCAGATGATCAATAACGGCGGATTTTACGGAATCGTTTCCTTTGATGAGGAAGGCATCACCGGCATGATACTCGGAGAATCGGAACAGTATTTTGACGGAGTCGTTTTCAATATAAAGGAATTCTGTGTTCGGAACGACCTTCGGGGCAAAGGCATCGGAACGGAGCTTCTCGCGGAATTCGAGCGCCGGCTCAAGGGCATGGGAATCCGCGAAGCAGTGCTTATGACCGCACTTGAGGACGAGGAATTTTATAAAAAGCGCGGCTTTTGCCGCAGCCGCGGAATTATCTATATGGGAAAAGAAATGTAAGAATTCGCATCGGTAGATTTATAAAATATTATATACATACAAACAGAACCCCCGTGCTCATTTTTGAGCACGGGGGTTCTGTTCCATTATTCCTGTTCGTCAAGGGGGATCCATTGCAGATAGTGCATACTGCGAACGGCTGTATCAACGACGTTGCTGCCGATGGGTGTTCCGGTTTCCTGCCAGGTATAAAAATCTTCCGTTTCGGGATTTGTGTAGTATTCAATTCCCTCAAGGCCTGTGCCGTTAGCCTGTTCTTCCGTAAGAGTTCCGGCATATTCATATCCTTCGGGAAGCTCCTTTACGGGCATATAAGGGTCAATATAATAGACATCATCAACACAGAGCATCGGGCGGATATCCCAGTTTTCCTCCTGCCGTTCGTTTTGGCATGAACAAAACAAAAGAACAAAAATCAGAAGAAAGGCAAAAAGTTTTTCATATTTTATCTCCTTTGTTTTCATGCGGTCACCGCCTTTTATTTTTCTTCGGGGGAGTTTTCTGCGTTTTTCTTCGCAAGTTTCTGCGCCTTTTTATATTCCTTTGCGGCCTTTCGGGCGGCTTTTCGTTCCTGATAGCGGGTGCTCTTTCTCAGGAAGAACTTAACGATAAGGACGATGATGGCGATAATAACTGCCCAAATCACGAAATACGGGATATTTGCGACGAACCAGACAAAGAAATCCTGGAGTCCGACCCAGATATCATAGATGTTGTCGCTGAAATCGCTTTGGATACGTTCCCAAACGGTTTCCTGCTCCGCGGCGGTGATGCGTTTTACCTCGTTCACGTTGAGATAGACGGTGCTGTAATCCACAAGGTTATCATAGGTCCGAAGCTGACTTTTATAGCTTTCGAGCTGATAGCGGACTTCGGTTATGCGCTGTTCAAGGACGATGATGGAATCTATGCTTTCGGCTTCCGCAAGGAGCTCCAGAAGGCGGTCGTATTCCGTCTGGAGGGATTCTATCCTTGCTTCGGTATCGACGTAGCTGAGGGTGACGTCCTTTGCGTTCTCGTTGCTGTAAGTCACGTTTCCGAGCCCGCCGACGGTGCCGATAAATTCATCGAGCCTGTCGGAAGGGACGCGGCAGGTAAAGCTTGCGTAGCGGCGGGAAGAATAGTTATAGGAATTTCCGCTGACGCTGGAGCTTTCGATGTATCCGCCGATGGAATTCACTTCCGCCTTGACGGAGGCGACAAATGAATCAAATTCAAGAGTTTCCACATCAAGGTCAAAGGTTCGGATAAGCTTTCTGTTTCCGGAATATTCGCTTTCGGAAAGGGAAGAAGAGGAAACGCTGTCGAAAGCAGCTTTTTCCTCAGCGGATTCCGGCGACACCAGTTCGGTTTCGTAGTAATTGTCGTCCGCCCAGTACCCGTTTTCTGTGGATTCGGCCACGGAATCATAGGAAAGATTCTTTGATGAACAGCCGCCGAACGCAATCAGAAGCGCAAGGATGAGGGCGAAGATTTTGAATTTTTTCATTTTATCAAACCTCCTTTTCATAATAATAGTGCAAAATTTTTCTGTTTTTATTGCATTGATTTTACAAATCTGGATAAATTTTTTCTTCCGGACCGCTGTATTCTTTATAGGGCGGGATTTCGTCGGGACTTCTCACTATCGTGAGGTCCTCTTCCGGGGAAAGCTCCATTTCGGAAAAATCTTTGGAAATTTCGCTGTGGCTTTCGTAATATTCGTCTATGAGAGCGCCTTCGGCGGCTTTTCTGCGCTGTTCAAAATGGAAGAAAACGATATAAGCGGCGAGGGCGGCAACGGAAAAGGCGCTTATTGCCGCGCCGGCTTTGAGCCCGGGGGTTTCATAAACAAAAACGATTTCATTGACGCCTTTTTCAGCAAAAACAGCCATGAAGCCGACGTCAACTTTTTCGATGGCGGTTTCGACGCCGTTTACATAGGCAGTCCAGCCGCTTTCATAGGGAACGGAGAAGAAAACAAGGTTGTTTTCGCTGAGGTGTATCTTCGCGGTGAAGCCGCTGCTGTCATAATTAAAGCTGTATGCGGAAGATTTTCTTCTTTCGCGGACTTCGTCCTGAAAATCCGCATACGAAAGATTGATGGAGGAGAAAATATCGCTGTTATGGTCTATATAAGAACCATAGAGCTGGGCCTGTTCGTTTGTAAGAACGATGGAGGATATGAGAAGTTCGCTTCTCTGGTTTTCATAGACGGAGTAATATTCGTCCTCGGTTATATACTGATCAAAGGTGAAGCCCATGGGGATATAGTTTTCGTTTTTGAAAATATGGTACCCGTTTTCGGTGCCGTAATAATTGAAGCCGGTCACGATATTGGATTCCGGAATGGTTTCGTCCGCATCGGAATAGAGATATTTTACAGAAAGAAGCGCCCGGAGCTCATAATATCCGTAATCGGGCTTGCTCGAAACATCGCGTGTGACGCCGACCGTCGGATAAAATTCCATGATGGAGGAGTTTACGACGCTGTGGAAGCAGCGTATGGAAGGAATGTTCCAGTAAAGACCCATGTTTTCGAAACATTCGTAAAAATCGGCACGGACGAAGCTTTTTTCCTCCGGAAGCTCCATTTCTTCCGAAAGCCCCACAGCATCGTCGATGATTTCCTGATGGTCGCCCGCAAAGGTGTATCCGAAATTGATATAGGCAAAGCCGTAAAGACCGCAGACGGCCGCGGTTATCAGAACGAGCAGATTTTTATAATATTTTTTCTTTTGCAGGAACCAGAGAAGAGTTGCAAGGAAAACGCATACAACGGCGAAAACCGCGCTCAGCAGGAACCAGGAATCGTTATAGAGAAGCCCGAGTTCCCAGTTTCCGTCATTATAATGAACGGGAGTGAGGGTGAGGATAAGAATAAGCCCCACTATCACGCAGAAGGAGGGGATAAGTCCCTTTTTAAGGTCAACGGAATTTTCTTCGGCTTCATGGGAGGATTCCAGCGCTTTTGCCGTTGCGAGAACGAGCATCAGCACGAACATATAAAACCAGCGGGCGTAATAGGAATTGTTGAAAAGAATGAAAACAGCGTTGAGCGCGGGAACGAGCGCACAGATGCAGCAGGCGATTATCATTTTTTTGAGCCAGTCGTTTTTTACGCAGCGAACATAGGCGATAACGCCGCTCATGCCGAAGAGCGGGAGCCAACCCGCCATGGAAGCCCATTGTGCGCCCTGACCGGTAAACATATTTTGTTTCGAGGGCATATCCGGCGGGAAGAAGAAGCTGGCGATAATTGCGGGAACACGCTGTTCGCTGTAATATAGCCAGAGATTCCAGCCGTTTATGAAATTATCGACCCCGGTTCTTGGGTTATCGGTAATTGCGAGAACGGAAGGCAGAACCGCAACCGCCGCGATCCCGAGCCCGATAACCGATTCCGCCGCGACGAAAAGAAAACGGCGGAATTTATGGGTGATATCTTTATCGGTGATGCGGATAAAGAAATAAAGAATAACGAAGAAAACTTCGCCGATGAAGAACCAGTAGTTGACTATGGCGTTCAAAGCAACGGCAGCGGCAAAGAAACCGTGTTTATCTTCGGTGATGAGCATTTCGAGCCCAATGAGTATCAGCGGAAAGAACGCCACGACGTCAAGGAAATGGTTGAAGAAAACGTTATAGATGCAGTATCCGCTGAAAGCATAGAGGAGTCCGCCGACGACGGCAAAGCGTTTATCCTTTACAAAACGGGCGACGTAAAAATATGCGGTGACGGCGCAGACCGCGAATTTGAGCACAAAAAGCGGCGCCATAAGATAGGGTACGGCCGCCGTATCAAAAGGCAGGGTCAGCCAGAAAAACGGGCTGAAGAGGAGATAGAAGGAGTACGCACCGATAAGGCTTGAACCGAGGTCGGTGTTCCAGTCCCAGCCGAACTGTCCGCTTGTGACAAGCTCGTGCGTATGCATATAAAACGCTATCTGCTGGCAGTTGTAATCTCCGTAATATGTAAATATTCCGCCGTTTCGCCAGACAACAAGACCGACGGTTACGACCGCGCATATAACCGCGAGGACGAGCGTTTCAAAGCATAGATTTTTTTCTTTTCTGTTAATGCCCTTTATCATATTCAAACCTCGAAAAAATAAAAATTGCTGCAAGTTTGCAAATTACAATGCAGGGAACGGTCTTGACCGTTCTGCTGCAAAAACTATTGTTTATAAATTTCCATAATACAGTATATCTCTTTTCACATTTATTTTAAAGCCTTTATAAAAAAATAACCCGTGCCGGGGCAGGAACATACAAAAAAGGGCTGTTATTTTTCGACGAAAAGTCTTATAATATAATTTAATGTATGGTCCGCTTGGTGGTGGCCGGCACAGGTTATTGAAAGAATCGGAACGCGCGTTCCATAATATTAGTGCAATTTTATTGCGATTTTGTTGCATCCGGAGGATAAAAAAGTGCAGGAAAGCAGATTTTATGCCTATATTTCAAGAATGAAACATATTTTCCGCTGGTCGCTTATGAAAAACAGCCAGCAGGAATCCCTTTCCGTCCATACCCTTGATACCGCTGTCATAGCCCATTGCCTTGGGCTCTTGCGAAATCGGCGCTTTGGCGGAAAATGCGACGTCGAAAGGCTTGTGATGCTCGCTATGTATCACGACTGCAGCGAGATACTTACCGGCGATATGCCGACCCCGATAAAATACTATAATCCGGAAATCAAGGAAGCATATAAGGAAGTCGAGGCTGTGGCGAACAAAAAGCTCCTCGATATGCTTCCGGAAGATCTTCGCCCGGATTATGAACCGTATTTTGACCATTCGGGCGAAGACCCGGAGCTTCTTAAACTGCTTAAAGCGGCGGATAAAATTTCCGCCCTTATAAAATGCGTTGAGGAGGAAAATTCCGGAAACCGCGAATTTTCGAAGGCAAAGCAAAGCATAATGGATTCCATAACCGCCATGGAGCTTCCGGAAGCGGAAACCTTTGTAAAGGAATTCCTGCCCAGCTACGGACTTACCATTGACGAGCTGAATTAACGCATAATGCTTGAAATCCCGTTGGCGATGTTGCCGACGGCTTTGACGGTTTTTGCGGCGCTGCGGCGCATTTTTCTGACGCTGTTTTTTCTGCTGCCGCTCATCATATAAACCGCGGTGCCGATTGCCGCGGCTGCTGCCGCACCGGACATAACTGCCGAAACTGTTTTGTTCATATAAAAACCTCCAATCGTTGTTTTTGTGATTCTATTTTTCGCTTTTTTGAAAAATAAGATACACGGAATTTTTCGGAGATAAAATTTGAAAAAAATAAAAATAAGAATGCCCCTTTGCGAAGGCAACTTTTCCCGAAAAGGGAAAGCTTATATTGAAGAAGGTGATTTTTTTGGAAAAAAGACCGGCGAGAGTTGCCGCGATACATGACCTTTCGGGTTTCGGAAGGTGTTCCGTTTCCGTAATACTGCCCGTTCTTTCTGCCATGGGAATGCAGGTTTGCCCCGTGCTCACGGCGGTGCTTTCGACCCATACCGGAGGCTTCGGCGAAGTCGTTTTCCGTGACCTTACGGATTATATAAGGCCCGCGCTGGAGCATTACAAACGCCTTGATATTGGTTTTGAAGCGGTTTATTCGGGATTCCTCGGGAGCGAGGAACAGGTTGATTCCTGCCTTGAGTTTTTCAAAAGCTATCCCGAAAGCCTTAAAATAGTCGATCCCGTTATGGGCGACAACGGCAAAGCATATAAAACCTGCACTTTGGATTTACAGAAGCGCATGAGAGAGCTTGTGGCAGTCGCGGACGTCATTACACCGAACCTTACGGAAGCGGCGATGCTCCTTAATGAAAGCTACCGCACGGAACCCATGACCGTTACCGAAGCGAGGAGCCTTTTGCTCCGGCTCCACGGGCTCGGGCCGAAGAATATAGTGGTTACGGGAGTTGAACTTGCGACGGGCGTGCTCGCGAACATAGGCTATGACGGCGAGCACGGATCCTTTTGGTATTCGCCCTGCGAATACATTCCGGTGCATTATCCGGGCTGCGGAGATATATACGCTTCGGTGCTCATCGGCGCGATGCTTGGCGGAGCGAGCCTTCCCATGGCCATGGGAAAGGCGACGGATTTCATCGAGCTTTGCGTGAAAACCACATTCAGCTACGGAAGCGACCCGCGTCAGGGGGTTATGCTCGAATCGGTGCTCGGGAATCTCATCCGCGGAGAAGGAACGGGAACATATAAAACACTTTGATAAAACAATGAAAAAAGCCCTGTCGGCCAAAGCCGGCAGGGCTTTTTTCTCTAATATATAAAAAATAAAGTTAAAAGGGTATGCAGCCAGTTAATTGTTTATTGAAATCGTAAAGAGTAAAATTAAATTAACTATTTATACCCGCATGCAAAATAAAAAAACAGGAGGAAGAAAGATGAAAAATCTAAGTAAAATTATCTCTGTTTTGTTGGCGGTGCTGATGGTCGCTTCGGCGGTTTCCGTCGGGGTAATCCTCAGCTATCATCTTCCGGCAAAGGAGGAATCCAAACTCGGAAGCGAGGTTATAATCCTCAGCGAAGAAGAACAAACCGCATCTTTTGAACCGGAAGATGCACAGGGGGACTACGCGGACAAAAACCCCGTTCCGGATGAGGAACTTTATGTTTCGGCGGAAAATAACGCTGTTTCCGCAGGCAACATGAACGCCACGGAGAAAGAAACCGAACCGGAAGAGGACGTTTCGGAAAATTTTGACAGCGACAACGCAATCAAAATCCCCTTCGATCAGATCTATCCGGAGGAATTTGAAGAGGGCGCTTTCAATTATGACGAAGAAACCCTTATGATAAAGGTTTCGAGCCTTAACGATGAGAGAAAATCCGCCCTTTCCGAAGCCGGAATCCTCAAGCTCGAGGAAATGATGATTCTTGAAGATGCGGTATGGTACGTTGCGTATATTGCCGAGGGCGGCGATATCACCGAAGTTATGGCAAAAGTGCGCGAACTCAGCTTCATTAAAGTTGCGGAATATAACTTCCAGTACGAAACAGCCGCCTCCATCATCGACTGCGAAAAAGTTGATGATGACATTGCGAATAACGAAAAAGCTCACGAGCAATGGCACCTCAGAAGCTGCCGTATTCACCACGGTTGGAATTATCCCAAAGAAAAAGAACTCCCTGTTGCGGGTGAGGGTGTTATCGTTGCGGTAATAGATACCGGTGTTGACTATGACCATATCGACCTTAAGGCGAATATGTGGAAAAACGTGAACGAAATCCCCGATAACGGAATCGATGACGACGGCAACGGCTATATCGACGATTATTACGGCGTTGATATTGTTGCGGGAAAAGGCAACGGCGACGACGACCACGGTCACGGAACACACGTTGCGGGTATAATTGCGGCTTCCAACAATAAGGAAGGCGTAGTCGGCATTGCTTATGAAAGCCGGATTATGGCAATCAAAGCCGGCAACGCAAGCGGTTATTTCCTCCAAAGCGACATCGCGAAGGCGATTCTCTATGCTTATGAAAACGGTGCGGAAGTTATCAATATGTCCTTCGGCGGTTCCGCTTCTTCCGTTGCGGTACAGGATGCCCTCGCCGTTGCATACAGCAGATGCGTTCTTGTTGCGGCGGCAGGCAACGACGGACTTCCCAACGAATATGTTCAGGGCTGGAAAACAATGATGCCGTCCTATCCTGCTGCTCTCGGTTACGTTCTCGGCGTAATGAGCGTTGATGAATACGGAAGAGAAACCTCTTTTACCAACTGGGATGTAAAAGCTTTCAACGGCGTTGAATATGAGCTTTATGCCCCGGGGCAGGGAATAGTCAGTACCATTCCCAATAACCAATACGCAAAATGGAGCGGAACTTCCATGGCGGCACCGGTCGTTTCTGCCATTGCGGCGAACCTCCGCGCGGTATATACCGACAGAACGACCTATCCCACCAAGTTTATTTACGGACAGCTTGCGAGCACGAGCGAAATTGAAGCAACCTGTTTCAATCCCGAAAAACACGGCGAACACAATATCCCCATGGTTGTGGATGCATATTCCGCAATGACAAAGCTCCCGAATCCGGAAGTTGACGTCATTGATTTTGCGATTTTTGACAGGGAAGACCTTTCCGCAGGCAACAACGGCGACGGCGTTATCGATGCGGGCGAAACCTTTGAACTTGGATTCACCCTTAAAAATAAATGGGGCAAGGCGGAAAACGCAATCGTTACCGTTGATTCCATCTCCCAGGGCGGAGTTGCGAACCCCTACGTAACTTTCGGAACCGATACTGTCAATTACGGCGAAGTCGGAACCTATTCCGAAAAGAACGCAGGAAAAATTATCGAAAACGATATGCAGACCGGTTGGAACGCGCCTTTCATGGT
>CAZOOL010000061.1:0-9468 GCA_964581405.1 uncultured Oscillospiraceae bacterium
AAAGGGAGGGGAACCATCGCCAACGGCGATGGTGGAGGGATTCATTTAATACTTATCCTCCACTTTGCATACCGATACGCGTCAAAGCCCTTTTTGTGGCATCTTTTATTTTTCCTGCAGCAATCTCACTGTTGTTGGTAACTTCAATATCAGCCATTACACCACCACTTTCAAAGACTTTTCGTCTTTGTATTCTGGAAATTGTTCAAAAAACTTCGGCAGAAATTGTTGGACTAATTGTTTTAAGTGAACAGGAAGATTATTTATGTTCCGACAACCAGATACAATGTTTGCCCAATAGTCATCCGTGCCATTGATGATAACTTCAATATTTTCGATTTCATAATCCATTTTATACGAAGGCTCAATGCCAAACTTTTTTGAGTTGCAATAATATAGTTTTCAACGTATATTGCCAAAGTTCCTGCAAGCCTATCCCACAAAACATCTTGCTCGTTCATTTAATCACCCCTTAATAATCGCTTTTTCTCTATTGAGAAGAACAACATTTGCTCCCGCAATAATCGCATTCGAGCATTCCGCTTTCGCAGACATAATGCAAAGACCCCGTACAAGCCGGACATTTATGGTTTGTTATATCAATTGCCATTTATTCCGCCTCCTCTGAAAGCTATATAATTATATATAAAACCATATTACAGCATATTTCAATATTTTAAAATAAAAAGGTACCCGAAGAACGGATACCTTTCTGTTTTATCTATAGATACCGGTCATTGCTTCGAGGACTTCATACTGTTCCTCATCAAGACCTTTTTGCATATTGAGGGCTTCAACAATGTCGATATCCTCAAATTTTCCGGAAACGGAACGGATCACTCGGTTGGTTTTGCCTTCCTCGAGAACCTTTACCGCTTCATAGCCCATACTTGCGGCGGTGACTCTGTCGCGGGCGCTCGGGCTTCCGCCGCGCTGGATATGACCGAGAATGGTTACCCTTGTATCGAGGGCAAGCTCTTCCTCGATTCGTTCGCCCATTTTGGTCGCTTTTCCAACACCTTCAGCCATTATTATCATGAAATGTGTTTTTCCGCTGAGTCTTGCTTTTCTGATGTTCTCAACAATGTCATTTTCAAAATCAAATTCCTTTTCGGGAACGAGAACTGCGGTCGCACTTGTTGCAAGACCGACGTAAAGCGCAAGGTGACCCGCTCTGTGACCCATAACCTCTACAACAGAGCAGCGCTCATGGGACTGCATGGTATCGCGAAGGCGGTCAATAGCTTCGACAGCGGTGTTTGCCGCGGTGTCATAGCCAAGGCAGTAATCAGTGCAGCTTATATCGTTGTCAATAGTCGCCGGAATGCCAACAACGGAAATTCCGTGCTGTGAAAGAGCGAGAAGTCCGCGGAAGGTGCCGTCACCGCCGACGCCGATGATTCCGTCGAGACCGAACTGCTTGCAGATAGCAACGGCTTTTTTCTGTCCCATTTCTGTGAGGAACTCATCGCTCCTTGCGGTATAGAGCATCGTTCCGCCGCGGTTGATGATGCGGGAAACGCTGTCCGCATCAAGGCGGATTACATCGCCGGTGATAAGACCGTTGTATCCCCTTCTGATGCCGACACATTCAATGCCTTTGCTTGCCGCTGTTCTTACAACGGAACGTATTACGGCGTTCATTCCCGGGGCATCGCCGCCGGAAGTCAGAATTCCGATTCTTCTGACCTTTTTACTCATATATAAAACACTCCTTGTTTACAAAAACTCTATTATATATTTTAACTTATAAATGTCAAGATGTAAACTGGCAATTTAACAGAAAGAGAAACCCGCGGAAAACCGCGGGTTTCTGCATAATTTACAAAACATTAATTACTGTTTTGTCTATTTTATTTGTTTTTTTGAAATATCAGTCAAAATATCATTTAACAATATATCTTGTATCGCCTATCTGAAGAAACTCTATTTTTGAAATATCGAGCATTTCATCAAGAAAATACCGCACGTCACTTATACCTTCTATCAATTCGGTTGTTTCTTCCTTGCCGGATATAATTATTTTGTCCTCATTATGGTAATAAACCGCCGCCATTTCCGGAATTTCTTCTATCGGTTTTCCAAATTCAACGTAAACGGAAAAAGGAGTTATCTCTATATATTCAATTTCATCCTTTTCCCCGACGTTTTGAAAATACCTTATTTCACCGATATTTTCGAGAGTCCAGGAGATTTCAACCGGGCCGCAGACTTCCTTGTCTGTGTATTCATCTTCGATTACGAAAAAATTTTTGAGATGAAGTGTCATTTCATCGCCTTTTTCAAAATTCTCTTCGGCATAAAAACGGAATATGTAATAATCATTTACCGAATCTTCAAAAGCGGTTTCGTATGTCATCGAGTAGTTGTCTATGGTTTTTTCGCCCACCGTAAGTTTATCTATGCTTAAACAAAGCTGTTTTCCGTCAAAATCATTAAATTTTTCAGATTCCGCAACAAAATATACGGTTCTTCCAAAGGTCACTGTCTGGAGGATTTTGAATGAAAAATCTTCATTTTCAAAAACCGCATCCGGGTTCTGAACTCCCTTTTGAAAATCCCTGTTTTCAAAGTCTGTAATATTCAGTTCTTTTTCAAGGTAGCTGTTTACTTCTGTAATTTCATCCGAACATCCGGCAAGAAGCAAAACAGCAAGAAATAAAACGATAAGTTTTTTCATGAAATTTCCCCCCTTCAAATATATAGTGCATTTTTATTAAAATTTTGTTGCATGGAAACAAAAAAATCTCGCAAAATTTTGCGGGTTTTTGCATTATCGACAAAATATATATTCGATTTTTGTAAGGATTTACTTTTTTATTGCCGGATTATTCAGTTACGAGATAATCTCTGATTGTAATTTTGCTTTCATTTCCGTTTTTATCGGTAAAATAAACGGTTTCATCAAGATGGTTTTCAATTATTTCTTTATAAGTACCGTAATTTGAAAATTCCTCTATTGAAAACAAATCAAAACATGGGCTTAAAACATTTCCGTCTTTATCTATAAAACGGCTGCCGGTTTCAATAATATTTCCGTTTTCATCTTTAAGAATATGACCCCAGTTTTCTCCGTAACCATAATAAGATGCAAGTCCGATATATGATCCGTCGTCAAATTTATAGAAAAATATATCAGAATAAGTGCATATTATGTTTTTATCAAAATCAAACAAGGTTGTAAACATATAAGAACCATCGTTTCTGCTTTGGTTATTGGTTACCCCGATTACTCTGTCCTCAAAAGGTATTGAAAGCACATAAGCAAAAATCGGTTCAAAAATTATGTTTCCGTCTTTATCGGCAAGACCGAAATTCGGAAGATAATCAACATAGTTATAAAGTATTGGTATATAGTTTTCGTAGTCCTCCGGATATAGATATCCGCTCAATTCAAATTCTCCGGCTTTATCAACAACATCAAGTTCAAACTTTCCATCAGCAAAAATATATCTGTACCAATCCCCTTTATAACAGCCTCTTATCTCATTTTCCCAAAAACTCATATCGTAAAAAGGATGTTCTATCAGAAGATTTTCTTCTTTATCAATTATCCAAAATTCCGTCGCAGGAACTTCCACTATGGAATTTAATACGCCGTCTTTCCCGTAAACGATATCAAGACGCATCTCGCCCGTTTCAACAGCTTTTTTATATATTTCTGTTTCATCAACTGTTCCGAGGTATGTTATCGCCTGATCATACAAAAAAGTATTTTCGCCGTTTTCGCTTTCCGAAACCGAAGATTCCCGCTGTTCCCGGGCAACTTCATTCTGCGGTTCTTCCGCACAGGCGCAAAGCGTCATAAGCGCAAGCAAAATGCAAACAAGTTTTTTCACAAAATCACCTCCGTTAATATAGTGTCAAATTTTGGTCATTTTGTTGCATAGCTATTAAAAAATCCCATAGCAATGCCGCGGGATCTCAATCTATTTCTTTCTGAATTCGCTCATAAAAATCGGCATCATGCGTTTTGAATATTCACGCAGAGCATATTCGCCGTTGCAGATACACCAGTCATAAAGAAGCGCCCTTTCGCAAAGGGCATAGGCTTTGACAATTTCGCCGGCGGTGATATCGTCCCGAAGCTCGCCCTTTTCCTGCCCTTTTTTGACAGTAAGGCGGAGAAGTTTATAATACGTTCTGTTCCGGTCAAGAAGATGCTTTTCGCTTTTGGTGATAAGCTGTGAAGAATAAAGCCTTGCCAGAAGGTCGATTGAAATACGGTTTTCAATCATGCCGAAAAGCTCCTGATTATAGAACATCAGTTTTTCAAAGGAGCCCATTTCCGGATCGATGGTTTCCTCTATTTCTTCATACTTTTCATCAAAAAGAATTGAAAGCGAACTCAAAAGCGCATCCTTTCCGGCAAAATAATGATAGAACGAGCCTTTTGAAGTTCCGGATTCTTCGATTATGTCCTCGACGGTGGTATCGTCATAGCCCTGTTCGTAAAAAAGGCGCCATGCCGCCGAAACTATCTTGCTTTTTGTGTTGCGGGAATTTTTCTTCGGCATTTTTTCATCCCCTCTCTTTATTATAATTTTACCACCGCGCGGCGCTTTTTACAATAAGGTTTCCCGATGAAAAACAAACACTCCCGCGGTAATCTTTCAAAGAATATCTTTTATTTTGCAATTTTGATGCAAAAAAAGCGGAATATACTTGAAAAAACGCCGAAAAGTGATTATTATAGGAATAATTATTCAAGATTTCCCCGGAGGTGCGATAAAAAATGGAAAGACTTTTTAACTTTTCGGCAGGTCCGGCGGCTCTTCCTCTTTCCGTTCTCGAACAGGCGCAAAAAGATTTGCTTTGCTATCCCGGTGCGGGCTGCAGCGTAATGGAAATGAGCCACCGCTCCCGTCCCTTCATCAAAATAATGGAAGAAACCGAAGCGACCCTCCGGCGCATTATGGATATACCGGACGATTATGCCGTCGTCTTTTGTCAGGGCGGAGCGACCATGCAGTTTTCCATGGCAGCGATGAACTTTGCAAGAAAGGGACAGAAAGCCGCCCATGCGGTGAACGGAGTTTTCTCCCAAAGAGCGTTTGCGGAAGCTTCCCGTTGGTGCGATGCGTATAAAATCGTCGATACCGAGGGAACCATTCCGGAAATAACAGAGGATATGATACTTCCCGAAACGGCATACCTTCATATAACCGGAAATAACACCACCTGCGGAACAATGTACCGCAAGCTCCCCGAACACGGAAATACGCCTCTTCTCGGCGACTGGACTTCCGGCATACTCGGAACCGTAATCAACGTAAGGGATTATGACCTCGTTTATGCAGGCGCACAGAAAAATATGGGTCCCGCAGGAGTTGCCGTGGCAATATTCAAAAGGGATTCCGTATTGAAAGATATAGACCCCATCGTTCCTTCCCTTCTTCGTTATGAAGCCATGGATCAAACCGGTTCCATGCTCAATACTCCGCCGACCTTTGCGATTTATATGTGCGGGCTCGTTTATAAGTGGGTCGAGGAACAGGGCGGCGTTTCCGAGCTCGAAAAGCTCAACGAGAAAAAATCACAAATACTTTATGATATAATCGACAGCTCAAAAATTTATAAAGGCATCGCCGAAAAGGACTGCCGCTCCATAATGAACGTCACTTTTGAACTTCCCGATGTCGAATCCACCGCAGCATTCCTTGAAATGGCCGAAAGCCGAGGAATGATAAACCTCGCCGGGTTCCCTTCCATCGGTGGAATAAGGGCTTCCATCTATAACGGAATGCCCGTTGAAGGCATCGAACGTCTTGCCCGGTGCATGGTTGATTTTGAAAATGGATACAGAAAATAACACGGAATCAAAACGGTTTTTGCCGTTTGAGTTTTGGAGATTCAGTATGGACTATAACGAAAAGTTTGCAAAGCTCGGTGTAAAAATACCGAACATTCTTTTGCCTAAAAACGGAACGGACTATTCAAAATACGCCGTTCTTGCCTGCGATCAGTATGCGGCGCAGCCGGAATACTGGGAAAGAGTCCGAAATTACGTCGGCGAAGCGCCATCCACCCTCAATATGACCCTCCCGGAGGCATGGCTTCTTTCCGGCGACAGGGATTACGCGAAGCGTTCCGCCGCCATGGAAAAATATCTTTCCGAAGGAACCCTTGAGGAAATCGGCGAGGGATTCATTTTTACCGAAAGGGATACCCCCGACGGTACCAGATACGGCCTCATGGCGGCTTTCGACCTTGAGCAGTACGATTATAATCCCGGCTCCGACAAACTGATAAAAGTCACCGAAATGACCGATATAACCCGCGTTGCTCCAAGGGTCGAAATAAGGAAACAGGCACCGCTGGAACTTCCGCACGTTCTTATGCTCGTTGCGGATAAGCAGGATAAGCTTTTCGGAACGTTAAAAAAAGAATGTTCCGGTCTTCCAAAAATTTATGATTTCGACCTTATGGAAGGCGGCGGACATATTTCCGGAACGAAAATCGAAAACGAAAAGCTCCTTCAGAAAATCGCCGACGTTCTTGATGAGATATTCATCGAAAACGGAGGAACTTTTTCCTTTGCCATGGGCGACGGCAACCATTCCTTTGCAACGGCGAAATGCTATTGGGAACAGCTCAAAGAAAAGCTTTCCCCCGAGGAACAGAAAAATCACCCAGCCCGCTTCTGCCTTGCTGAAATCATCAACCTCTATGACCCGGCAATGCCTTATGAATGTATGAACAGGCTTCTTTCCAATGTTTCCGATACCGAAAAAGCCCTGCGTGAAATGGGGATTTCCCTTTCCGCGCTTCCTTCTTTACAAAAGCTCCAGCCGATTCTTGACGGGTATCTTGAAAATCACCCCGAATCTTCCATAGAATACGTCCACGACGCCGATACCTGCGAAAGGCTCGGAAAAGAACCGGGCTGCATCGCTTTCTGCTATCGGGAATTTGACCGCGACAGCGTTTATGAGATGATAAAAAATAATTCCGTCTTTGTCCGCAAAAGCTTTGCTATGGGGCACCCCTATGAAAAGCGCTATTACCTCGAAGGAAGAAAAATAAGATAAACGAAAACTCCCGTGCTCAAAATGAACGCGGGAGCTTTTTTTATTCCAAAACGTAATAGTCAGTTTTTACCGCTGGATTTATAAGCATTTGCGGCTTTATAATCAAATCAGGACAATTTTTGTCCGGAGGAGGAAAGCTATGATGTATAAATCCGTTTACAAAGCAAAAAACGAACCCGACAGAAATTACGACATAATATATCTCATAAAAGAAAAAAACGGCGCTTTTTATATCGAAGCCCATATTGAGGGCAGTTCCGTTTACGAAACCGCCGCTCTCGGAAGCTGCGGCGAAAAAAAGGCCGAAGAACTTGCGCATCTGCTTGCTGAAAAAGCCGTCCGCCCGGTACATATCGAGGATATAATTTCGGATATGCACTTTTAATCTGTGAACAAAAAGCCCCTTCAATCATAAAATGTATTGAGCGCGCCTCCTTTTGTAGCAAGAGGCAGCTTAACACTATGATAGGAGGATTATTATGGCAGAGCAAAAGACATCCACCGGAACTGCCTTTAAGGAGGCAGTCTGCATCGACGCCGGAAGGGTCTATGATTCCTGTTCAGACAAAGATTGCCTTGAGGATCTTCAGGTTTATTTTACAGAAATCGAGCAGGCAAAAATCGACCGCGCCCTTACCGTAAAAGCCAAAAGCGTCGAAGTACTTAACGTGTTCCTTGAAGTGGAACCTATTCCTTTCAACCGCGGATTTTATTCCGTTGATATGACTTTCTATTTCAAAGTCAGTCTTTCCGCATATTACACCCCGGTTTCCACCGCCGATACGGTCACCGGCGTCGCGTTCTTTTCCAAAAAAGTTATCCTTTACGGCAGCGAAGGCAACGTCAAGGTATTCAGTTCCGAAATCCCCATCGACGGCGCAGGAATTACCTCCGATAATCCGCGAGCGGTTGTTCAGGTTGTTTCGCCCATCGTTCTCAGCAGCCGCATGACCGAAAACTGCGAGTGCGACTACGGCTATGGCGATATCAATTTCCCAGAACCGGTTGCAAGACTTTTCGACGGAAATTTCGTTTCCCCGAACGGAAGAAGAGTTCTTCTCACCCTTGGGCTTTTCACCATTGTTCAGCTTGAACGCAGAGTTCAGATGCTTATTCCGGCATATGATTTCTGCGTTCCCGGCAAGGAATGTGTCACCACCACCGATGACCCCTGTGAGGTTTTCAAGCACATCAAATTCCCCACCAGCGAATTCTTTCCGCCTCGGCTCGATGATGCCGAAGGGATCGGCGTCTGCTCCTGCGGATGCGGCTGATATAATCCGTGCTCAACAAAAAATCTCCCGTGCTCAAAAATGAGCACGGGAGATTTTTTTACCATACAAATGGAATAAGTCTGTATTTTACTTTTTCGGAATATTCTTTATAGCCTTCGAGTCCTTCTTTTAACATATCGTCCTCAAGTTCCGTTCTGATTATAATAACGGTTGCTATGGCGTGGGATAAAAGCCAGACTTCCATCGAAGGAAATACGCATATCACCGCGGCACACCATATAAGAATTGCAGAATAGGTCGGGTGGCGAACAACGGAATAGGGTCCTGTCTGTATCACCTTTTGGTTTCTTTCCGGCTGTAATCTTGCGGTCGATTCCAGAAAAGTGTTTTCCAGCATCGCTTTCAAGGTGATAACCGCCGAAAACAGATAAAGGATCATTCCCGCCGCAAAATCGAATTCAATTTCATTTCCGAGCGGAACGGTTTTTCCCGCCACAAAATATATTACGAAATAAGCCAAAAGCCAGAAAATCAAAAGCAGTATTTTATCCCATTTCGGCGAATCCGTATTAAACTTTCCCCTTTGGGCAAGAGTTTCCGGATTCGCTTTGTAAATCACGATCCCGGAAACAGCGGCAATCAACACATAAGCCGCAAAAAATATTCCCGAACGCAAATCAAAACCGCCGGCGGCCGCAAAGAACAAAAGAGCACCGATAAAGCGTTCCGCCATCAGTCTTGCAATATAAATTACAGCGCTTTTATTCATAAAACACCGCCTTTCGGCTTATTTATGGAGATCGACGTCCCTGAAAGTATGAGGAAGAAGGTCGATGAGGGTCTGTTCGTTTATCTCATCTTCGCTTTTCGCAACGAGAACGATGAAATCATCGGGGCAAAATTCCGCCATGACCTGACGGCAGACTCCGCAGGGATAGCAAAAATCTACCGGAGGCTCTCCGGCAGGTCCTCCGACTATTGCGATTGCGGCGAATTCCCTTTCGCCTTCGCTTACCGCTTTGAAAAATGCGGTGCGCTCGGCGCAGTTTGTTGGAGTATATGCGGCATTTTCAATATTGCAGCCGCGGTAAACCTTTCCGTCTTTGGTAAGAAGGGCCGCACCCACCGCAAAATGGGAATACGGAACGTATGCCATTTCCCTTGCTGCAAGGGCTTCTTTTACAAGTGCTTTATTATCCATA
>CAZOOL010000062.1:0-9446 GCA_964581405.1 uncultured Oscillospiraceae bacterium
TTTGCCGCTGAGAAGTGCATAAATAAGGCCGCCGCCGAAGGAATCTCCACCGCCAACGCGGTCAACGATTCTGAGGTTGTAGGTTCTGCTGAAGCAGTAGTTTTCGCCGTCATAGAGCATACCTGCCCAGTCGTTGTCGCTTGCGGAAATGGAGGAACGAAGGGTGATGGCAACCTTTTCAAATCCAAATTTATCCGCAAGCTGTTTTGCAACGGATTTATATCCCTCGTGGTTGAGTTTGCCGCCGTAGATATCGGTAGCCTCGGCTTCGATGCCGAATACGTCCTTTGCATCCTCTTCGTTGGAAATGCAGACGTCAACATACTGACAAAGCTCAGTCATGGCTTCTCTGGCCTGTTCGCGGGTCCAAAGCTTACCGCGGTAGTTGAGGTCGCAGGAAACTTTTATTCCTCTTTCCTTTGCGGCGATGCAGGCGCGTTTGCAGATTTCAACAAGGTTCGGGCCGAGGGCAGGGGTGATTCCGGTGAAGTGGAACCAATCGGCGCCTTCAAAAATGGAATCCCAGTCAAAATCATCGGGATCCGCTTCCTGAATCGAAGAATGTGCGCGGTCATAGATGCAGACGGAGCCGCGCTGGGAAGCGCCTTTTTCAAGGAAGTAAATACCGACCCTATCGCCGCCGCGAACGATTGCGGAAGTATCGACGCCGAAATAGCGAAGAGAGTTTACAGCTGCCTGTCCGATAGCGTGCTTCGGAAGCTTTGTGACGTATTTGCTTTCGATGCCGTAATTGGCAAGGGAAACGGCAACGTTGGCTTCGCCGCCGCCGAAAGTTGCCTGCATCTGATCATTCTGGAAAAAACGGTAATATCCGTTGGGTGCAAGGCGAAGCATGAGTTCGCCGAAAGTTACTACTTTAGCCATTGCTGCGGGCCTCCTTAACAATTTCAACAGATTTTTTGCAAAGTTCGATTATCTCATCCCATTTGTTGTTATCAATGAGGTCTGCGGTAACCATATAGGAACCGCCGCAGGCGCAGATAACAGGGCAGGAAAGATAATCCTTGAGGTTTTTAAGAGAAATGCCTCCTGTGGGCATAACTTTGAACATAGGGAAGGGAGCGCTCATGGCTTTGATTTTTGCAAGGCCGCCGCTTTGTTCGGCAGGGAAAAATTTGAGCACTTTAAGACCGAATTTGAGCGCCGCGTGATAATCGGTGGGTGTTGTGCAGCCGGGGTAGATGGGAAGTTCTTTATCCTGGCAGTATGCTACAAGTTCGGGGTCAAAGCCGGGAGTTACAACAAACTGTGCTCCCGCGGCAAGAGCTTTATCCACCTGTTCGGTGGTAAGAACGGTGCCGGCGCCCACGAGCATTTCGGGGCAGGCTTCGCGCATAAGGCGGATTGCAATGTCAGCGCCTGCCGCACGGAAAGTAACTTCCGCAACGGGAATACCGCCTTCGCAAAGTGCCTTTGCAAGGTTTGCGGCATCTCTTTCCGGATTATTGAGTTTGATTACCGGCACGACACCGATTTCGGAAATACGCTGGTTGATATCGGACATTAAAAATCTCTCCAATCTTCAGAAATTTGATTAAACGCCGGAATATGCGGAAAAACCGCCGTCAACCGGAATGACAACACCGGTGATAAAACCGGCGGCTTCGTTATTTACAAGGAAAAGAAGGCTTCCGGAAAGCTCTTCCGTTTTGCCGAATCTTCCCATAGGAGTTGCGGCAAGGATTTTTCCGGTTCTTGCGGTGGGTGTGCCGTCTTCATTCCAAAGGAGCTTTGCGTTTTGCTTGGTCGAGAAAAATCCCGGGGCAATGGCGTTTACGCGGATCCCAACCTTTGAAAAATGCACCGCAAGCCACTGGGTAAAGTTTGAAATCGCGGCTTTAGCGCCGGAATATGCGGGAATTTTGGTAAGGGGAGTATAGGCGTTCATGGAAGAAATATTGATGATATTACAGCCATCTCTGCCGACCATCTGTTTTGCAAAAGCCTGGGTGGGAATAAGGGTTCCGAGGAAGTTGAGATTGAAAACAAAGCCGACCCCTTCGGTATCAAGGTCAAAAAAGCTTTTGGTTTCGGCATCGATGTCGCCAAGCTCAAAATATTCTTTGTCGGTGGTTGCTTTTGGATTGTTTCCACCGGCGCCGTTGACGAGAATATCACAGGGACCGAAATCCGCAAGGACCTGATTTGCGACGTTTTCACAGATTTCTTTATCGAGTACGTTACAGGAATACGCCTTTGCGATTCCGCCTTCGGCGGTGATTTCGTCGGCGTTGGCTTTTGCGGATTCTTCGTTGAGGTCGAGAAGGGCGACCTTTGCGCCGGCTCTTGCGAGAACCTTTGCAAAATAACTGCAAAGAATTCCGCCGGCGCCGGTTACTACGGCAACTTTTCCGGAAAGATCGGTATCGAGAACATTTTTAATCATATTTTACTCCTTATTTGCAGTTCTTTTCGCATGCTTCAAAAAGACCGTTGATATAAACAGCGCCGAGAGCGCGGTCAAAAAGACCATAGCCGGGTTTTCCGGTTTCGCCCCAGATCATTCTTCCGTGGTCCGGGCGGACATAGCCTTCATAATTATTATCAACAAGAGCTTTTACGATTTCATAAAGGTCAAGGCTTCCGCAGGAGGAAAGATGTGCTCTTTCTTCAAAAGAACCGTCATCCATGATTTTTACGTTGCGGATATGCATAAATCCGATTCTGTCCATTGCGGCATATTTTTTTACCATCGCCACAACGTCGTTGCTTGCGGCACAGCCGAGGCTTCCGGTACAGAGGCAAAGAGTATTGGAAGGACTGTCAACCAGCTTGAGGAAGCGGTCGAGGTTTTCCTCACAGGTGATTATTCTCGGAATTCCGAAAATGGGGTAGGGCGGGTCATCCGGATGAATCGCCATACGGACGCCGCATTCTTCCGCAACGGGAATGACTTTTTTGAGGAACCTTTCGAGGTTTTTCCAAAGACCCTCTTCGCCAAGTTCGCCGTATGCGGAAATAAGTTCGCGGACTTCTTCCTGAGAATAGCTTGAATCCCAGCCGGGAAGATGAATATCGTCTTTAAGCGGATCAAGTCCGCGCATCTGATCCCAATACATAACAAGACTGGTTGAACCGTCGGGAGCCTTTTTATCGAGCTGGGTTCTTGTCCAGTCGAAAACCGGCATAAAGTTGTATGTAACGCATTTTACGCCGTATTTTGCACAGCGGCGGATATTTTCGCAATATACTTCGAGAAGGCGGTCAACGTCGCCGCGTCCGAGCTTGATATCCTCGCAGACCGGAATGGATTCAACAACGTCAAAAATAAGTCCGTGTTCTTCGCATTCGGCCTTCATCTTTGCAAGGCTCTCTTCCGGCCAGACTTCACCGGGCTTTACGTCATAGACGGCGGAAACGATGGAGCGCATTCCCGGAATCTGGGAAATATATTCAAGAGAAATTGGGTCGCTTTCGCCGTACCAGCGAAAAGAAAGCTTCATTTTCATTGCTTATCCTCCAATCTGAAATAGCGTACTGCATTTTTATAAGAAATATCTTCAATCATTTTTCCAAGTGAGTGGATATCACAGGGATATTCGCCGTTTTCGACCCATTCGCCGAAAAGTCCGCAAAGTATGCGGCGGAAATATTCATGGCGGGTATAACTTAAAAAACTGCGGGAATCGGTGAGCATACCAATGAAATTACCGAGCATGCTCAGATTTGCAAGACTTGTAAGCTGGTCGCGCATACCCTGTTTATTATCGTTGAACCACCATGCGCTTCCGTGCTGGAGCTTTCCGGGAACCTCTGTCCCCTGGAAAGAACCGATAAGAGTGTCAAGAAAAGCGTTATCTCCGGCATCAAGGCTGTAAAGAATCGTTTTCGGAAGAGAATCTCTGCTGTTAAGAACGTCAAGCAGGGAAGCGAGCGCTTTTGCACCGTTTTCCGGACCGATGCAGTCGAAACCGGTATCCGGACCAAGTTTATTGAACATAACGGTATTCGGATTTCTGAGGCAGTTATAATGTATCTGCATAACCCAGCCAAATCGGACATATTCTTCTGCACAGAAAATGAGTAGAGCTGTTTTGAGCATCGCGGCTTCACTTGATGAAACAGATTCTCCCGCAAGACCTTTTGCGACTATTTCATTCAGCGTATCGTCATCGGCAAGAGCGAAAACCATATGGTCAAGGCCGTGGTCGCTGGCTTTGCAGCCATGGGCATCAAAATGCTCGATTCTTTTATGAAGAGCGTCTTTAAGAGAATTGATACCGGTAATTTCAATGCCGGAAACCTCGGAGAGCAGAGCAATGTATTCCTTCCAACCGGTTTTATCAATGTTAAGTGCTTTATCCGGGCGAAAGGAAGGACCGACAACGGTTTTGAAAGTATCGTCAGCGGCAATTTTTTCGTGCCACTCAAGGCTGTCAGCGGGGTCATCGGTTGTTCCGATGAAAGCAACGTTGCTCTGTTCAATGAGTGCGCGTACGCCGAGATTTTCTTCACGGAGTTTTTTTTCGGTGAGGTTCCAGACTTCTTCGGCTGTATCGCCGTTGAGCACGCCTTCGTAACCGAAATAGTTTTTCAGTTCAAGATGGCACCAGTGGTAAAGCGGATTTCCGATTGCTTTCGGAAGCGCTTCGGCAAATTTTTGGAATTTTTCCCTGTCGGAAGCACCGCCGGTGATATAATATTCATCAACTCCGTCGGAACGCATAAGGCGCCATTTGTAATGGTCGCCGGAAAGCCATACCTGAGAGATGTTTTCAAAATGCCTGTCCTCAAAAATCTCCTTTGGGCTGACGTGGCAATGATAGTCAACTATGGGCATTTTCGCGGCATAATCATGATAAAGTATTTTCGCGGTTTCGGTGGTTAAAAGGAAATCACTGTCCATAAAAGGTTTCAAGCTTTGGATTCTCCTTTCGGAATGACATAATTTAAATAGTATATCATAATCTATTCCATATTTAAACTTTATTTTTGCTGTGATTCACGGTATTGCTTTGGCGTTAAGCCGACAGCTTTTTTGAATACTTTTGAAAAATAGTGTACGTCAAGAATTCCGCAATGCTGCGCAACGGTCTGTACCTGAAGCTTTGTCGTCGCAAGAAGGCGCATTGCGAGTTTAACGCGCTTCTGATTTACGTATTCGGTAAGAGTCTGTCCGGTTTCCTGGCTGAACAGCGCGGAAAGATAGCTCGGGCTGAGATTCTGCATAGTTGCAAGAGCATTAAGGGTAAGATTTGCGGTAAGGTCCGAATCTATCGTGGTAATTGCCCTTTGCACCGGCGGGGAATAGCGCTTCATCGTATGTTTGCGGACGAGCCTGCAATATGAGCGGAACATATCATTGATAAGTTCCTGGGCGGCAGATGTGCTTTGGGTCTGTTCGATTTTAAGAGCGTAATCGGAAGATATTCTGTCGAGATAGAAAGGGTGGACTCCGCCGTTTTCCGCGGATTTACGCAAAAGGGTGTTCGTAATTATGCAATAGTTTTTAAGATTGCGGAGGGGATCCGCGAGCCTTCGCTCAAAGCTGAGAGAATTGAGCCCGGAAAGCATAAGAACGGCTTTTTGGTATTGACCGTGGGTTACGGCCTGAAGCATTTCGTTTTCATAATTATAACGCGTTTCAATCATCTGAATGTTCCATGCGTTTTTTTCTGTGTCGGCAGAATCATTTTTTATGACGGGGCCAAACGAAGCCTGTTCGATATTTTTATTTGAAAGTTCTATAAATCTGAAATTGTCGCTTCCGCCCCATATGATTTCACAGAAGGAATCCAAAAGTGCAAAAAGATGGCTGTTCTGGGGGATATAGGGAATGCTTAAATAATAATTTTCAAGATCTCTTATCATGGAAGGAGGTATGCCAAGCCTTTCGGCATTTTCCATAACCTGTTTTCTCGTCGGCGTTTCGGAAACGTAAGGACCAAGGAGCAAAACAACGTCTTTTTCCGTATCGGGAAGAAGGAGAAATATATATGAGCAGTTAAAAATGTCCTTGAATTCAAAAACCGCGTTTCCGTTGATATGATCAATTATATTTTTGTTTATGCTTTCAAAATCATCGCTGATGCTGAGAAGTTTTCTGAAGCCTTTGTCAATTTGATCAAAGGGAACATTTTCCGGGTCAAGCAAAAATGTCTGGACATGGCATTTTTTGAAAACAGCCTGTAAAAACGAAAGTTCGGAATCATAAAACATCGTTTTTTCCCCCTTCAAAAATGAATGGAATCCTGCAAAATTCCGTCAGCATAAACAAAACAAATAAACTTTCAGCATAATTATAGTACAGGTTTAATATTATTTCAATCGAGGTGTACGCTTTTGTGATAAAATAATACAAAAACACCTAAAAAATGTTCTAATCAATTGAATAAATAATTGCTATACTTTGATTAACGTCACGCACGTCTGTTTTGTGCGCGATAATATTTGAAAAGAGGTAACTGCTATGGAAACCAAAAAATCCACAAGACCCTTTGGTATGCTTGATAAAATTGCATACGCAATGGGCGACTTTGGATGCAATATGAGCTTTTCGCTCAAAGGCACCGTCCAGACCTTCTGGCTCGTCTATATGACCCTTGAAACCGGTCTGCTTTCTCTTCTTCTCCTTATCGTTCAGATTTGGGACGCAGTAAATGACCCGCTCATCGGCTCTATGATCGACTCGGACAGAAGAAAATATAAATACGGTAAATTCAAAAGCTATATCTTTATCGGCGCATGCGGTCTTCTCGTTGCCGGCGCACTCGTATTTATTCCTGTACCCAACGCCGCAACCTGGATCAAAGCTATCCTCTTTATTGTCGGATACATGATTTGGGATGCTTGCTATACTACCGCGAACGTACCTTACGGTTCCATGCTTTCCCTCGTAACCGAAAACCCCGGCGAAAGAGCACAGCTTTCCACTTGGCGTTCCGTCGGTTCAATGGTCGGTAATATGCTCCCCACAATGCTTCTCCCGATGCTCATCTGGCACAAGGAAGTTGACGCAGAAGGCAATCCTGTTATCAACCCCGAAACCGGCGTACAGGTCGAAACCCTTCTCGGTGACAGAGTTTTCTTTGCGGCGCTTATCATGGGCGTTCTCGGATTCATCGCATTTATGTTCATGCTCAAAACCATCACCATCCGCGTTGATGAAAACAGCGTAAAAACCAATGATACCGAAAAATTCAATGTTGTAAAAGCATTTGGAAACTTCCTCAAAAACCGCGCAGCCATGGGCGCGACCGTTGCGGCTATGGCAATGTTCCTCGGTATAAACTCCGCTTCCACCGCAAACACCATCATGTTTGCAACTTATTTCGGCAAGGCTTCCATGTCCGGTCTTGTATCTCTTGTCGGATTCCTTCCGATGTTCATCTTTATGCCTTTCATCAAAAAGCTCGTTAATAAATACGGCAAAAAAGAAGCTGCCGCAGTCGGCTCCGCGGTATCCCTCGCCGGCGGACTTCTTATGTTCATATTCCCGCTTATCGCAAATAAAGATCTTGCGCTTATCGTTTATATGATTGCTCTCATCGTTTTCGGAATCGGCATGGGCGTTTACACCTGCGTTTCCTGGGCATTTATGGCCGACGCAATCGACTATAACGAATGGAAATTCGGAAAGAGAGAAGAAGGCACCGTTTATTCTCTCCATTCCTTCTTCCGTAAACTGGCACAGGGTGTTGGACCTTCCATCGTTCTCCTTGTTATGGGTGCTCTTGGTTACGTTTCCGAACTCGGCACTGAAGGTCAGAGCCTTGCGACCGCAACCAATATGTGCTGGATTGTAGCCGCGCTTTATGCGTTTAGCGGTATTTTGATGTTCGTTGCGATCAAATACATCTACAACCTCGACAAGCCTACCCTTGAGCTTATGAATAAAGAGCTTGCAGAAAGAAGAGCTGCAAACGCATAATTTTCATCAATAAAAATTGACAATATGGCGGTTGATGAAACCGCCATATTGTATTATAATGAATATGCAATCTTACAATAAAAGGAAAAAAAGACAATGAGAACAATTCTTAACATCAATAATGAATGGATTTTTTCCAAACCCGGCTCTGAAGCTGAAAGGGTCGACCTTCCGCACAGCTGGAACAATATTGACGGACAGGACGGCGGAAATGACTATTTCCGCGGAACCTGCCGCTACACAAAAACTATCGCAAAAGCGGATATTCCGGAATCCGACCGCTGCTATCTTGAGATTTGCGGTGCTAACTCTTCCGCGGCCGTTATTGTAAACGGAAAAGAAATGGCAAGCCACGACGGCGGTTATTCAACATGGAGAGTTGACCTCACCGATGTCCTTGAAGACGAAAATACCATTGAAATCGACGTTGATAACACCCCCAACGAAAGAGTTTATCCCCAGATGGCGGACTTTACTTTCTACGGCGGTCTTTATCGTGACGTAAATCTCATCTGCGTGAGCGAAAGCCATTTTGACCTCGATTTTTACGGAACTCCCGGCATCAAAGTTACCCCCGAAATTGAGGGCGATGATGCTGAAATCGAAATCGAAGTTTTCCTTACCAATAAAAAAGACGGTCAGAAAATCAGATACTCCGTTTTTGATAAAGAGGGCAACCTTGTGGCCGAAAAAGTAACCGATGATGATGAAGCCGAGCTTGAAATCAAGAACGTACACAGATGGCATGGGCGTAAAGATCCGTACCTTTACACCGCAAAAGCAGAACTCCTTGAAGGCGAAAACGTCCTTGATAACGTTTCTGCAAGGTTCGGCTGCCGCACCTTTGAAATCGACCCTGAAAACGGTTTTATCCTCAACGGCGAGGAATATCCTCTCCGCGGCGTTTCCCGTCATCAGGACAGATGGGGACTTGGCAATGCGCTCAAACCCGAACACCATAAAGAGGATATGGATCTCATTTATGAAATGGGTGCAACAACCATTCGCCTCGCTCATTATCAGCACAACCAGTATTTCTATGATCTTTGCGATGAGTACGGTATGGTGGTTTGGGTAGAGATTCCTTATATTTCCAAACATATGCCTGACGGACGTGAAAATACCATCAGCCAGATGAAAGAACTCATTGTCCAGAACTATAACCATCCTTCCATCGTTGTATGGGGTCTTTCCAACGAGATTACCATGAGCGGCGAGGATGAAGACCTTCTTGAAAACCACAGAATCCTCAACGACCTTGCACATGATTGGGATGAAACCAGAAAAACTGTTGTCGCCTGCGTTTCCATGTGCAGCATGGACGCACAGTACAATAAAATTCCCGACGTCGTTTCCTATAACCATTATTTCGGCTGGTACGGCGGCGATACCACAATGAACGGACCCTGGTTCGATAAATTCCATGCAAAATATCCCGATATTCCGATTGGCTGCAGCGAATACGGCTGTGAAGCTCTCAACTGGCATACATCTGATCCAAAACAGGGCGACTACACCGAGGAATATCAGGCGTATTATCATGAAGAACTGATCA
>CAZOOL010000063.1:0-9409 GCA_964581405.1 uncultured Oscillospiraceae bacterium
TATTCGATATTGTCATCGGCTTTGGGAAGGCTCCAGCGAAAACGCGCCGCCAGAAGGCGAAGGATTATCACCGAAGCAGCGCCGCCGTAAATCGCGGCCGAAGCGCCGAAAATTTCCCAGAGGATTATACATATAACGGCGCCTATGAGCGAAGCGCTGGCGTAAAAATGTTTTACGAGGATATAGGGCGTATCCCCGGCGAGGATATCGCGGATAACCCCGCCGCCGGTTCCGGTTATCATTCCGACGAAAACGAGAAGGAAAACGCCGGAGGAATGATTGGCGGAATAGGCGGTCTGGATCCCGACGACGGTGAAGATACCAAGTCCAACGGAATCCATCAGAAGCATCACCATATCATAGATACGCTGTTTTCGGAAAAGGAATTTCCTTACGGCGGGAATGAAAAGAATCAGGGAAACGGAAACGGCAACGGCGGCATAAACGGGATTGCGGAACGTTGCGGGTGGGGTATTGCCGAGAATGAGATCGCGGATGACCCCGCCGCCCACGGCCGTTACAAGCCCGAGGGTCGCGACGCCGAAAATATCCATCTTTTTTGAAAGACCGACTATGGCGCCGGAAGCGGCAAAAGCGATCGTCCCGATGAGTTCAAATATCAGAAGAAGCTGTTCCGGCATGGGTATCTCCTTTCAGAAACGGGATTTTTAGTGGGGCGGATCGTTGCTTGGAACGCCGGGACGGCGGACGTCGTCGGTTTAATATGGGACGGGTATAGTTCCCGCCGCAAAGTCCGTTCGATTATCGGCACGGCGCCTTTTTGCGGCTTTGCCTTATCCGCCGGCACCGCAGGGTGCCGCCTTTCTTTTGGAAGGAAAGGCTTTAAATGCACAAACAACGATCTATATTATTTCAGCTTTTCGACGAGGGATTTGATTGCGTTTGCGCGGTGGCTGATTTTGTTTTTGATTTCCGGGTCGAGTTCCGCGGTGGTGCAGCCGTATTCCGGAAGATAGAAATAGGGATCGTATCCGAAGCCGTTCGCTCCGGCGCGTTTATCGGTTATTTCGCCGTAAAGATAGCCTTCGGCAGAGATTTTTCTTCCGTCCGGATAGACGAGCACGATGGCGCAGGTGTAATGGGCGCTGCGGTTTTCTTCGTGCTCGAGTTTTTTGAGGAGGAGCTGATTGTTTGCCTCGTCGTCGCCGTGATGTCCGCAGAAGCGGGCGGAATAGATCCCCGGGGCACCGCCGAGGGCATCGACGCAGACGCCGCTGTCATCCGCGATGGCGCAGCAGCCGGAAATTTCGGCGATTTCCCTCGCCTTTTTTTCGGCGTTTTCGAGGAAGGTGGAGCCGTCCTCGAGGGTTTCGTGTTCGATTCCGGATTCCCGCAGGGAAAGGATCTCATCGAAGTATTCCCCGAGAATGGCTTTCATTTCGACGAGTTTATGGGCATTATTTGACGCGATAATAAGTTTCATTGTTTTTTCTCCTTAGAAAAGTCCGGTGATTTTTCCGTTTTCGTCAACGTCGATGCGTTCCGCCGCCGGAATCTTCGGCAGACCGGGCATGGTCAGGATATCGCCGGTGAGCACAACGATGAATCCCGCCCCAGCGGAAACCTTGACGTTTTTGACGGTGACTTTGAAGCCTTCCGGAGCGCCGAGCTTCGTTGGGTCATCGGAAAAGCTGTATTGGGTTTTGGCGATACAGACCGGTACTTTGTCGTAGCCGAGAGCGGTGAGCCGGGCAATTTGTTTTTTTGCGTTGGGCATTATAACGATGCCGTCGCCGCCGTAGATTTTCTTCACGACGGATTCGATTTTATCTTCGATGGAACAGTTGAGGCCATAGGAGAAGGTGAAATCGCCTTTTTCTTCTTCGCAAAGGCGAACGACCTCTTTCGCGAGAGCTTCGCCACCTTTTCCGCCTTCGGCCCAGACGGTCGAAAGAACGGTATTAACACCGAGCCCGCGGCATTTTTCAATGATGAAATCTATCTCGCCGTCCGTATCGGCGGGAAAACGGTTCACAGCAACCACACAGGGGAGCTTATACACGTTTCTGATGTTTGAAACGTGGCGCAGAAGGTTCGGGATGCCTTTTTCGAGGGCAGGGATATCCTCGGCATCCAGTTCTTTTTTATCCCGGCCGCCGTGCATTTTAAGGGCGCGGACGGTGGCGACGATCACCACCGCATCCGGAGCAAGCCCCGCCATGCGGCATTTTATATCAAGAAATTTTTCCGCGCCGAGATCCGCGCCGAAGCCCGCTTCGGTGACGGTGTAATCGCCCATTTTGAGGGCAAGGCGGGTCGCCATAACGGAGTTGCAGCCATGGGCAATATTGGCAAAGGGTCCGCCATGGACGAAAGCCGGGGTACCCTCGAGAGTCTGGACAAGGTTCGGCTTTATGGCGTCTTTCAGCAGGGCGGCCATGGCTCCGGCGGCTTTGAGCTGACCGCAGGTTACGGGCTCGTCATCATAGGTATAGCCGACAATAATGCGGGACAGGCGTTCCTTGAGGTCGGTGATGGAATCCGAAAGGCAGAGCACCGCCATTATTTCGCTTGCGACGGTGATATCAAAGCCGTCCTCCCGGGGCACACCGTTTGCCTTGCCGCCCATGCCGTCAACGATGGAGCGGAGCTGGCGGTCGTTCATGTCGACGCAGCGCTTCCACGTTATTTTGCGAACGTCGATGCCGAGGGAGTTGCCCTGCTGGATATGGTTATCGAGCATTGCCGCGAGAAGGTTGTTCGCGGCGCCTATGGCATGAAAATCCCCGGTGAAATGGAGGTTTATATCCTCCATGGGAACGACCTGGGCATAGCCGCCGCCGGCGGCGCCGCCTTTGATCCCGAAAACAGGACCGAGGGAAGGTTCGCGAAGGGCAACGACGGCATCCTTTCCGATGCGGCGGAGCCCATCCGCAAGCCCGACAGTGGTGGTGGTTTTGCCTTCGCCGGCGGGTGTCGGGGAAATGGCGGTTACAAGTATCAGCTTTCCGTTTTCACGGTCGGTTTCGGAAAGGAGCTTCGGGTCGATTTTTGCTTTATATCTTCCGTATTGCTCGATATATTTTTCGTCAACGTGGGCAATCTTTGCGATTTCGGCGATGGGCTTCATTTCACAGGACTGCGCGATTTCGATATCGGTTCTGAATTCCATTTCGGTCAACCCCTTATAGAATAATATACAATTAATTTATCATTGAAGCGGGGCAATGTCAAGGGAGAAAAAAGTCGGTTCCGGTTGCTTGAAAGATGGGGAAAGCGTGGTATAATCTAATACAAGAGCGGGTCTGCTTCCGCCGCACAATTAATATAAAATTGCGAGGTGCCTTATATGAAATTTAATGTTGACGAAAAATTTATTATTGACTGTTTCAAGGATATCGTCGGGGTGCCGAGCCCGGTGGGATATTACGTAAAACTGAACCCGGTGCTCGAAAAATATGCCGCGAAATTCGGAAAGACAGTCACCTATGACAACAAGAGCACCGCGTATATCACCCTTGAGGGTGAGGATAATTCCAAAACCGTTCTCATCGGCGCCCACGCGGACACCCTCGGCATGGTCGTCCGCACCGTTGACCCAAACGGCATGATCCGTGTTCGCCAGCTTGGAGGGCTCAACTTTGGCAGCCTTGAGGGAGAAAGCGTTACCGTCCATACCCGCGACGGAAGAGAATACACCGGACTTTTCGCCTGCCAGAGCCATTCCGTCCACGCTTTTGACGACGCAAGAACTCTTTCGCGCGATGAGGACCACATGATGGTGATTCTTGATGAGAAAATAAACAGCGCAGATGACGTCAGAAAGCTCGGTATCCGCAACGGCGATTTCATTTCCGTTGACCCGAGATGTCAGGTCACAGAAAACGGCTATATCAAATCCCGATTCATTGACGACAAGGGTGCCGTTGCCTGCTGTTTCGCAATGCTCAAATATCTTACCGAAAACGACCTTAAACCAAAATACAAAACCATTCTTGCCTTCCCCTATTCCGAGGAGATAGGCATGGGCGGAACCTTCGTTCCGGATGAGGTTTCGGAATATGTTGCGGTCGATATCGGACTTATCGGCCCCGGCTATGACGGAAACGAATACGCCGTTTCAATCTGCGCGAAGGACGCCGCAGCGCCCTATGATTATGAACTTACCAGCCGGCTTATCGGATATGCGGAAAAGGCGGAATGCGACTATGCGGTGGATATATATTACCATTACGGAACCGATGCCAATGCGGCAATAAGAGCGGGTAACGATCTTCGCGCTGCGACTTTCGGCATGGCTGTCTGGTGCAGCCATGGAATGGAAAGGACACATATTTCCGGACTTCTTAACACGGCAAATCTTCTTATCGCCTACGTTCTTGATATTTAAAGCGAAAAGCCCCCTGTGCTCAAACGAGCACAGGGGGCTTTTATGAAGTCTTATTTCTGTCCGTATTCTTTAACGGTCACGTTTACCATATATTCAACTTTGTCCTGGGGAATGGGCTTCGGGGTGCCGATGCAGCGGGCCATATAATAAATCTGGGAGGTCATTTCAAGAATGGTGGTTACCTTGAAAGCGGTTTCCATATCTTTACCGACGGCTACTGCGCCGTGGTTTCCGATAAGAACAGCCGCATCATCGCCGAGGGTGTTGATTACGTTTTCTGCCATTTCGACGGAACCGGGAAGGGCGTATTCGGTGATGCGGATGGGATTTGCGCCGAGAGCCTGGGCCGCTTCGTCGATTACGGGCGGGATTTCTTCGTGAAGAAGGGAGAAAATCTGGGAATAAATGGGGTGGGTATGGATAACGGCATTGACGTCGGGACGTTTTTTCATAATGCCGAGGTGCATAAGATATTCGATGGTGGGTCTGCGTTCGCCTTCAATGCGGTTTGCGTCAACGTCCATGACGACGATATCGTCCTCGGTAAGGGTTTCGTAAGGCATGCCGGAAGGGGTGAGATAAACGTATCCGGTTTCAGGATCGCGGACGCTGATATTTCCCCAGGTTCCGACGGTGAGACCGGAATGGAGCATTCTTTTTCCTGCTTCGATAAGAAAAGCTTTATAGTTCATAAAAATTCCCTCCAATAATATTCTTACAACATTATACACTATCCGGCCGCTTTTGAAAAGCCTTTGTTTCATTCTTTTCGCCGCAAAAAAACAAAAAGCGGCACGGCGGGGTTTATCATATTCTTTTTCAAGCTTTCGGAAGATGTTTTGTGAAAAACGGGTATAAATTCAACTATTGTTGAATTTATGTTTACAGGTGCTTGAAAAACTTGCATTATAATGTCTATAATGGAATATGAAAAACAGTATAAGGGGGAGTATGCCTTTATGTTCAAAATACTTATCGCAGAGGACGACAAGGAGCTGCGCCAGCTTTTTCAGCACGTCCTTACAAAAAACGGATATTCGGTAAAAGGCGTTTCTGACGGAAAGGAAGCCCTTGAAGCCATTGATGCGGATTATTACGACGTTATCATTTCGGATATCATGATGCCGGTTATGGACGGATATGAATTTGTGCGTTCCCTTCGGGATTCCGGAAACAACACGCCGGTGATGATGATAACCGCAAAGGACGCTTTTGACGATATGCGCCTCGGCTTCCTTTCGGGGACGGACGATTTTATGGTGAAGCCGGTCAACGTGAATGAGATGGTTATCAGGGTGGGCGCGCTTTTGCGCCGCGCCCAGATGATAAACGAGCGCCGCCAGACCATCGGAAATACCGTCATGGAATGTGATTCACTTACGGTAACGACCCCGGAGGAGAGCATGGTTCTTCCGCAGAAGGAATTTATGCTTCTTTATAAAATGGCTTCCTTCCCGGGAAAAATCTTTACCCGCCAGCAGCTTATGGACGATATCTGGGGATATGAAAGCGAAAGCGAAACCCATACCGTTGACGTACATATCGGCCGTCTTCGTGAAAGATTCCGCGACAGCGAGGACTTCAAGATCGTAACCATAAGAGGAGTGGGATACAAGGTGGTAAAAACATGAAAGAACAGAAAACTTACAGGAGCACAAAGTTTTATTTCGTGGTTCTTGTGATGCTCGAGGTTGCCTGCGCCGTTATCCTCGCAAGTGTTCTTACGGATATTGTAAGCAAATATATGGATATTTCCGGAACTTTTGCTTCGATCGTTCTGATAAATCTGTTCAGCATTGTCATAGGTTCGCTTATAACCTCACTGCTCAGCAGGATGTTCTTTGAACCGATAACAAAGCTCAGCGACGCCATGGGCGAGGTCGCGAAGGGTAATTTTGATATCCGCCTTGAAACAAAGAGCAAATTCGGCGAGATACAGGGGATATACACCAACTTCAACCTTATGACGAAGGAACTCGGGGCAACGGAAATTTTGCAGACGGATTTTGTTTCCAACGTTTCCCATGAATTCAAAACGCCAATCAACGCCATTGAAGGATATGCGACCCTTCTTCAGTGCGGACCGGACTGTTCGCCGGAGGAGGAGGTTTATACCGAAAAGATACTTTTCAATACCCGCCGCCTTTCGACCCTTGTGAACAATATCCTTTTGCTCTCGAAAGTCGATAATCAGGCGATCAGCTCCAGCGCGAAAAGATACCGCCTTGATGAACAGGTGCGCCAATCGGTGCTTTCCCTCGAGCGGGAATGGACGAAAAAAGATATAGAGCTGGACATCGACCTTGACGAAGTGGAATATGAGGGTAACGAAAACCTTGTTTTCCACGTATGGAACAACCTTATTGCAAATGCCATAAAATTCAACCCCGAGGGGGGACTCCTTAAAATAAGAATGTCCGAAAAGGGCGGGGAGATAACCTGTACCGTGGAGGACAGCGGTCCGGGAATAAATCCGGAAAATATTGAACATATCTTTGACAGGTTTTATCAGAGCGATTCTTCCCATAAGGAAGAGGGAAACGGACTTGGGCTTGCGCTTGTCAAGAACATAGTCGCCCTTTCCGGCGGAAGCGTTTTTGCGGAAAACCGCCCGGAAGGCGGCGCAAAATTCACGGTGGTGCTTTGATATACCGCAAAAGCTTTATGATATAAAAAATATTTTAATAAGATTATTTGAAAAACTTACCAAAAAACTATTGACATTATTGTGCAAAAGTGGTAAGCTACAAAATGGTTAGGAAAACCTAACTTTTATTTAAGAAACCCGGTTAGCCTCGACTAACCGAATATTTTTCAGGTCAGGTGATACGCATGAATTTGATTTCCGCTGAAGAAGGCAAAGAGTATATCATCAAGGCCATCGAAACCGATGATGAAGAGCTCGATGCTTTCCTCTTCTCCCTTGGCTGCTACAGCGGCGAACCCATAACGGTTGTTGCCCACCGCAAAGGCGGATGCACCGTTTCCATCAAGGACGGAAGATACAATATCGACAACCAGCTTGCGGAAGCCATCGTCATAGTATGATGACACCCCGAGCCGAAGGCAAACCGAAGGCTTGCTTTCCGTACAGGGGTTAGCACGACCTAACTTTACACAGTTCCGAATTAATTGAAAATATAGAAAAAGAGGAGATTGACAACAATGAGAATTGCGCTTACAGGCAACCCCAACAGCGGCAAGACAACGATGTATAACGCCATCACAGGCCGAAACGAAAAGGTCGGCAACTGGGCGGGCGTTACTGTTGAAAGAAAAGAACACCCTATCAAAAAGGCTTATTACGATGGAGCGGAAGAGCTTATCGCGGTTGACCTTCCCGGCGCATATTCCATGTCGCCCTTCACTTCTGAGGAAAGCATCACCAGTTCCTACGTAAAGCACGAAAACCCCGACGTTATCATAAACATCGTTGACGCCACCAACCTTTCGAGAAGCCTTTTCTTCACCACCCAGCTTCTCGAACTCGGAATCCCGGTTGTTGTCGCGCTCAATAAAGCCGACATCAACGCAAAGAAAGAGACCAAAATCAACGCAAAGGCTCTTTCTGAAAAGCTCGGCTGTCCGGTAATCGATACCGTTTCCACCTCCAACGAAGGCCTTAAAGAGGTTGTGAAAGCCGCGGTCGAACAGGCGGGAAAAGGTCAGAAGGCACCCTATGCACAGGGCAATATCGACCTTACCAGCAAAGAAGCTGTTGTTGCGGCGGACAGAAAACGCTTTGATTTCGTTAACGGGATCGTTAAAGAAGTCGAAACAAGAAAAGTCCTTACCAAAAACAAAAACTATCAGGATAAAATCGACGCTGTTCTTACCAACAAATGGCTTGGAATCCCGATTTTTGCGGTGGTTATGAGCCTCGTGTTCCTTATTTCCCAGCACGAAAAAGGTCTTGGCGTTCTTGTTGCGGATATCCTCGTAGGCTGGATCGAAACCTTCCAGGAATGGGTCGGCGGAATGCTCGAAGGCGCGAACCCGCTTCTCTATGCTCTCCTCGTTGACGGTATCATAGGCGGTGTCGGCGCGGTTGTCGGATTCCTTCCCCTTGTAATGGTAATGTACTTCCTCATCGCGCTTCTCGAAGACTGCGGATACATGGCAAGAGCTTCCGTTGTTCTTGACCCCATCTTCAAAAAAGTCGGTCTTTCCGGCAAATCCGTTATTCCCTTCGTAATCGGCACCGGATGCGCCATTCCCGGCATTATGGCATGCCGCACCATCCGCAACGAGCGTGAAAGAAGAGCCACCGCAATGCTCACCCCGTTCATGCCCTGCGGCGCGAAGCTCCCCGTAATCGCACTTTTCGCCGGCGCATTCTTTGAAGACGCTTCCTGGGTCGGTACTCTTATGTATTTCGTAGGTATCCTTCTCATTTTCCTTATGGCGCTTCTTATCAATAAAATTACCGGCTATAAAGCAAGAAAATCCTTCTTCATCATCGAACTCCCTGAATACAAGCTTCCGAGCCTTGGCAGAGCGTTCAAATCCATGTGCTCCCGCGGCTGGGCTTATATCGTAAAAGCCGCAACCATTATCCTCCTCTGCAATACCGCCGTTCAGATCATGCAGACCTTTGACTGGAGCTTCCAGGTTGCTGAAAGCGCAGATACTTCCATCCTCGCTTCCATTGCAAGCCCTGTTGCATACATTCTCGTTCCGATCGTCGGCGTTCTTTCCTGGCAGTTTGCAGCAGCGGCTGTTACCGGCTTTATCGCAAAAGAAAACGTTGTCGGCACCCTTGCAGTTTGCTTTGTCGGTCTTGAAAACCTTATCGATACCGAAGCACTCGAGCTTATGGAAGGCGCAGGCGCAGAGGTTGCAGGCGTTTTCGCAATCACAAAAGTCGCTGCCCTTGCATACCTTATGTTCAACCTTTATACTCCGCCTTGCTTTGCTGCCATCGGCGCGATGAACTCCGAAATGAAGAGCGCGAAATGGCTCTGGGGCGGAATCGCACTCCAGCTCGGCGTTGGATATACCGTCGGCTACCTTGTATATCAGATCGGCACCCTTATCACTACCGGCGCGGTCGGTGCG
>CAZOOL010000064.1:0-9390 GCA_964581405.1 uncultured Oscillospiraceae bacterium
TTTTTCATCGTTTCACCTTTCAGAAAATTCCACCATTGTATTTGAACTGCCCATACAGAATAAATCCCAATCCAACAACTACTGCCGGAAGAATGATAAACGCCATGGCTGTTTCGCTCCAAAACAGAGCAATGTATCCTAATATGAAAGATACCCCCATGATAAGCGTCCCTGTGCCGACAGCTTTCCCATACTTAGGTACGTCTTCTTCTTTAATTTTTCGTCTGTTGTAGGAATGTATTGTACTGATATTTCCCTTAATATTTGTAATGCCAAGTGCAGAAATAAACAAGCCTAAAATCAATAGTATAAAATTATCCATACTGCCCTCCTAAAAATAGAATAGATCTTCGAATTTTTTATCCAATGCAATGCAAAGGATAAGAGCTAACTTTGCTGTTGGATTGAATTGTCCTGTTTCTATGGAACTGATCGTGTTTCTCGATACACCCACCATTTCCGCAAGCTGGGATTGAGAAAGATTTGCTTCCGTACGAACTTCCTTTAAGTGATTTTTCAGATGTAATTGTTCCTTCATGCTCTCACCTCTAAAAGGCGGCAAATAAATCCGGCAAATGCCAAAATGGAAAGAATAAAAAACATGATGGTCAGTGCCAAATCACTCCTTCGCTTCATTTTGATAAAGCGAACTAACCACTGTGTTGAAAGAATGCTGAAGTATATAACCCAAGGGCTGTAAATCATTGTATGGGCAAGCATAGAAGATAACAAAGACAGCAGACAACATACTAAAGCACCCACTCTGCTTGCGTGACTTCCTGCATAATATATCACTTCTATTTCAGCCAAGTCTTTATTTTGATGCTCTTTTCTGCTTGCGTTTAAAATATCGTCCTTTTTCATAAGAACACCTCCGTTCCAAGTTTTCTTTGCACGCCTTTATTATACTCATACCAAGTTTTCTTGTCAAAACATTCTTATAAATATTCAAAAATAAGTTACAAATTTACCCTTAAAACAAGGTTGCTGTGATTTCCGTAAAAATTTTTGCAGCAAAACAAACGATTTTCGACCCTTTAACGCACAAAAACAGACGACACCCGACCGAAGTTGAATGTCGTCTGTTTTGTTGTCCAATCCTGTCCGGCAGATGCCGACTTCGTAATTTCTACAAATTACTGTCTTATCGGCAAACGGGATATCATCCGCCCTTTTTCTATATTTATTCTTCCTTCTGTTCAAATTTCTTGCGGTGTTTTTCCTTCTTTTTCTGCTTTGCCGCTTCTTTTTCACGCTTTTTTCTGTCGAATTCATAGCGGCTCGCGTTGACGTAGCTGAGGTACATGACAACAAGGAACATCAGAATCGGAAGCAGACAGAACCAGAGCATTCCGCCAAGTCCCGGATTTTTGTACTGGAAGTTATCGAAAAACTGGAAAAACCAAACGATATCGCAAATCCCGGTAACAACCGCGCCGGCTATGAGAGCGCTTTTAAGGGATTTTTTGGTGCGGTTTGCCTTTACGGCAAAGAAAAACACAAGATAAAGCAGCCACATAACTCCCATAACGGCGATTATGATATTGGCGCCTTCGATTTTTTGAATAAGCATTGTAAGCCAGGTGAGCATGGTCGGCACTCCTTTATATAAAGTTTAATTGTGTTCAGTTACATTATACTACCTTTTTGGGAAAATTAAAGGGTGTATTTGTATTATTCTGAAATATGCAAAAACATTTCGCAATTTCCGTCAGGTTCTGACGGAAAAACCTTTGCTTTGCCAAAAGCTCAGTCGAAAAATGTTTCTATCCGACGCGGATAAGGGTTTTCTGCGATAAAAACCTCTGGTAAATTCTGGAAATATATGGTAATATAAATCCGGAGGCGATGGAAATGTTCGATATACTGAAAAAACAAAACACCGTGGAAAACATTCCCGTCGATCTCATCTTTCCGAACAGGTTCCAGCCGAGGCGTGTTTTCAATGAAACAGAGCTTTTGGCTCTCGGCGAGAGCATACGGGAAAACGGGCTCATCCAGCCCGTTTCAGTAAGGAAGATCAAGGGCGGATTTGAACTTATCACAGGCGAACGCAGGCTTCGCGCCTGCAAGCTCATCGGAAGGCAGAAAATCGAAGCGATTGTCTATGACGTCTGCGATGAAGATTCCGCGGTCTGGGCGCTTATCGAAAATCTGCAAAGGAGCGACCTCGGTCCGTTTGATGAAGCGGAGGCAATAGCAAAGCTCATTGCCGCCTGGAGCGTTCCCCGGGAGGAAGCCGCAAAGCGCCTTGGGCTTGCGCCGTCAACTCTTTCAAATAAACTCCGGCTTTTAAAGCTGGAACCGGATGTAAGAAAAATTGTCACCGAAAACTCTCTTACGGAGCGCCACGCGCGGGAGCTTCTGCGCCTCGAAAGTGAAAAGGAAAGGGAAGATGCCGCAAGGCATATCGCCGAAAAGAACCTGAGCGTTTCAGAAACGGAAAGATATATTGACCGCCTCGCTGAAAAAGAAAAGCCGAAGCCGAAAAAGGCAAAATACATTGTAAAGGATCTCCGGCTTTTTATAAATACCTTTGAGCACGCCGTTGACGTTATGAATTCCGCCGGGCTTTGTGCCGTGAGCACGGTTACGGAATCCGACGAAAAGATAACCTATTCGGTGAGCATTCCGAAAAGCAAAGCTTTTCGGGCGGCCGGAAAGCCGGCCGATGGATCTGCTGCTCCGGTGCGTTCCGCATCCGCACCGTCAGTTATATAAAAAGAAGCAGCCGCTTCGCCAAAAGACACATTCCCCTGAAAGAAGCAGAAAAGGGTCGCCGAAAGGCGGCTCTTTTCTGCTTTCTGTGTTCCACGTGGAACAAAGATTGCGAGCGCGTCCAGTGGACGATGAAGCGAGCAATCTTTGGCGCCGCGGTCAAAATATTCAAGGCGAAGGCCGCCGAATATTTTGGGCACCGCAAGAATGGTATCCTGCGGCGAGAAGTGGGTAAAGAATTGCGAGCGCGTCCAGTGGACGATGAAGCGAGCAATCTTTGGCGCCGCGGTCAAAATATTCAAGGCGAAGGCCGCCGAATATTTTGGGCACCGCAAGAATGGTATCCTGCGGCGAGAAGTGGGTAAAGAATTGCGAGCGCGTTTTATTAACAGAATAGAATTTGAATCCCTTAACCATTGCTACGCAACGGTCCTCCTCCCCTTGAAAAGGAAGGCTTTTGATGTTCCACGTGGAACATCAAAAATGGAGATATTCAATAAAATATAATAATTTTGCAAAACTGCATTGAAAAATACTTTGCACTCCATTATAATATAAAGGAACTAATATTAACCGGAGGAAAGAATGGGCAAAATTATAGCATTTGCAAACCAAAAAGGCGGTGTAGGAAAAACGACCACGGCGGTCAATCTTTCTGCGGCGCTGGCATACAGAACAAGGGGCAGGGTTTTGCTTGTGGATTCCGATCCGCAGGGGAACGCAACCTCCGGTCTTGGAATAAACAAGAGGGAAGTAAAACATTCCGTCTATGACGTGGTCATCGGAAGCTGCAGGGCAAAAGAAGCGGTCATCAGAACGAAATACAAAAATCTTGATATAATGCCTTCGAGCATCGACCTTGCGGCGGCGGAAATCGAACTTGTGGATATGGAAAACCGTGCGCTTCGGCTCAAAACGGCTCTTGCGGCGGTACAGAACGATTACGATTATATCTGCATAGACTGCCCGCCTTCGCTGGGACTTCTGACGCTTAACGCGCTTGCGGCCTGCACGAGTATCCTCGTTCCCATACAGTGTGAATTTTATGCCCTCGAGGGGCTTTCCCAGCTTATGGCAACGGTTCGCACGGTGAAAAGACTTTATAACAGCTATATCGACATGGAGGGCGTCCTTCTCACCATGTATGATGCAAGGCTGAATCTTACCATGCAGGTGGTGGAGGAAGTTAAAAAATATTTCCCGCAAAAAGTTTTCAAAACGGTTATACCGAGGAACGTCAGGCTTTCAGAAGCTCCTTCCTTCGGTGAACCGGTAATATACTACGATTTCGCATCAAAAGGCTCCCAAAGCTATCTCGCTCTTGCGGATGAGATTATTGCGAATAACAGAACGGAGGGATAATGTGGCAAAATCCAGAGGACTTGGCAAAGGGCTCGATGCTCTTTTTGCCGATTCATCAAGCGTTTCCGCCGAAGAAAGCGGAATAAGTACGGTAAGGCTCTCTGAAATCGAGCCCAACTTGTCTCAGCCGAGAAAGGAATTCGATGAGGAAGCTCTCAATGAGCTTGCGGATTCCATTACGGCGCACGGAATTCTGCAGCCTCTTCTTATAAGACCCACAAAAAACGGTATGTATCAGATCGTCGCGGGCGAAAGGAGATGGCGCGCCGCAAGGCTTGCGGGTCTTTCGGAAGTTCCTGCGCTTATCCGTGAGCTTTCCGATGAGGAAACCGACCAGATGGCGCTTATCGAAAACCTCCAGAGGGAGGACCTCAACGCGGTCGAAACTGCGGAGGGCTACCGCAGGCTGATGGATAAATACGGCATGACCCAGGAACAGCTTTCCGTCGCCGTTGGAAAATCAAGACCCGCGGTTGCGAATACCCTCCGAATCCTTAATCTTCCGAAAGATGTTTTACCCCTCGTTTCCGGCGGAAAGCTTTCTGCGGGACACGCAAAGGCAATTCTTTCCGCGCCGGAAGAAAAACGGGCCGAGCTTGCGAAAGCAATAGTTTCCGGCGAGCTTTCGGTCCGTGAAGCGGAAAAACTTGCGGCAAAAATGGCAAAGGAACCAAAGGAAACCCCGAAAAAGAAAAAGGATTCTTTTCCGAAGGACAATTATTACAGGGAAATGCAGGTCGCTATGACCACGGAATTGGGAAGACCCTTCAAAATCACCGAAAATGAAAAAGGCGGAACCATCGAGCTTCCGTTTTACAGCAAGGAGGAGCTTGGAGAAATTTGCAGGCTTCTTCTCAAAAAAGAAAAATAAAGTTAAGGAGAAATACCGATGCTTGATATAAGATTTGTAAGAGAAAACGCGGAGCTTGTAAAAGAAGCCTGCCGCAGAAGATTTAAACCCATGGACGAGGTCGTTGACGAGCTTGTCGAAATTGACGCCCAGCGCCGCAAGCTCAACGCAAAAACCGATGACCTCAAAGCACAGCAGAACCGCGCCAGCAAACAGATCCCTGTTATGAAGAAAAACGGCGAGGATACCACCGAGCTTATGGCACAGATGAAGTCCATTGCGGAGGAAAGCAAAAAGTGCGGCGAGGAGCTTGCAAAGCTCGAGGACCGTCAGCTTGAACTCATTTTGAAAATTCCGAACATTCCCAACGAAGCAGTTCCCTATGGTAAGGACGACACCGAAAACGTCGAGCTTCGCCGCTGGGGAGAGCCGAGGAATTTCGATTTCGAGCCGAAAGCACACTGGGATATCGGACAGGATCTCAATATTCTCGACCCCGAAAGAGCAGGAAAGGTCACCGGCGCAAGGTTCCATTTCTATAAAGACCTCGGCGCAAGACTTGAACGCGCCATCATGAACTACTTCCTCGATACCCATACCTCCAACGGATATACTGAAATTTTCCCACCTTTTATGGCAAACAAAGCTTCTATGACCGGTACCGGCCAGCTCCCGAAATTTGCCGAGGATATGTATAAGCTCGAAGGCGAAGATCTCTATCTTATCCCCACTGCTGAAGTACCCGTAACCAACTTCCATAGGGGAGAGGTCCTTGACAGAAGTGCGCTCCCGATAAAATACTGCGCTTATTCTGCCTGCTTCCGTGCAGAAGCCGGTTCCGCAGGCCGTGATACCCGCGGTCTTATCCGTCAGCACCAGTTCAATAAGGTCGAGCTTGTAAAATTTGCCGACCCTGAAAAATCCTATGAGGAACTTGAAGAACTGACCGGCGAAGCGGAAAAAGTGCTCCAGGGACTCGGACTTCCTTACCGTGTGGTCGTTCTCACCACCGGCGACCTGACTTTCAGCTCCGCAAAAACCTATGACATCGAGGTTTGGATGCCTTCCTACGGAAGATACGTCGAAATTTCTTCCTGCTCCAACTTCGAGGATTTCCAGGCCCGCCGCGCGAATATCAAATGCAAAGACAAAGACGGCAAAGCTGTTTTTGCGCATACCCTCAACGGTTCCGGCGTTGCCATCGGCAGAACCACCGCCGCGATCCTTGAAAACTACCAGAACGCAGACGGTTCCGTCACCATTCCGGAAGCACTCCGCAAATATATGGGCATGGACGAAATAAGATAATCATGAAAGAGCGCCTTTCGGCGCTTTTTTTATTAATGCCCCCTTGCCTGAAGGAAGGCTATAATATTACTAAAAATTTCCGGATACAGCATAATAAAAATATTTTCACAGAAAAGCAAAAAAAGGCTTGCATTTGCGGTATAAAGGTGATAGAATATTAAAAATTTACCCAGAAACAATATAAGTTAATATAAAAGAAAAAACAGGAGGAGAGAGCATATGGTAAACCCCAACAGCAACGAAAAGTTTCTCTATGAGGGACTTACTTTCGACGACGTTCTTCTTATCCCGGCAAAATCCGACGTTCTGCCGAAAGACGTTTGCACAAAAACAGTTCTTGCGAGAGATATAGTTCTCAACGCACCCATCATGACCGCCGCAATGGATACCGTTACGGAAGCGGATATGGCAATCGCCATCGCAAGGGAAGGCGGCATCGGCGTAATACACAAGAATATGCCTATTGAAAAGCAGGCAGAGGAAGTCGATAAAGTAAAACGCAGCGAAAACGGCGTTATTGTAAATCCTTTCTATCTTGCCAAGGAAAACACCGTTGCGGAAGCAAATGCGCTTATGTCGAAATTCAAAATCAGTGGCGTTCCGATTTGCGACGTTGACAAAAAGCTCGTGGGTATTATCACCAACAGGGATATGAAATTCCTCAGAGATTTTAACGTCAGAATCGAAGAAGTTATGACCAAGGAAAACCTTGTCACCGCACCGGTTGGAACCAACCTTGAGCAGGCGCAGGAAATTCTTTGCAGACACAAGATTGAAAAACTCCCCATAGTTGATGAAAAGGGAACTCTTAAAGGTCTTATCACCATTAAAGATATCGAGAAAGCAGTTCAGTATCCCAATGCTGCAAGGGACACCAGAGGAAGACTTCTCTGCGCGGCGGCTCTCGGCGTAACAAGCGACGTTATGGTAAGGGCAAAGGCTCTTGTTGAAGCGGGCGCGGATGTGCTTGTTCTCGACTCCGCTCACGGACACAGCGCCGGCATTATTAACTGCGTGAAGATGATCAAGGCTGAATATCCCGAAGTTGCGCTTATCGCAGGCAATGTCGCAACCGCCGCGGCGACCGAGGACCTTATCCTTGCGGGTGCTGATGCCGTTAAAGTAGGTATCGGACCCGGCTCAATCTGCACCACCCGTGTTGTTGCGGGTATCGGCGTTCCCCAGATCACCGCTATTTATGAATCTGCAAAAATCGCCGCAAAATACGGCAAGCCCATCATTGCGGACGGCGGTATGCAATATTCAGGTGATATCGTAAAGGCTCTCGCCGCAGGCGGCAACGCGGTCATGCTTGGTTCAATGCTCGCAGGCTGTGACGAAGCACCCGGCGAAAGTGAAATTTATCAGGGCAGACGCTTCAAGGTTTACCGCGGAATGGGTTCCCTTGCGGCAATGGCAAACGGAAGCAAGGACAGATACTTCCAGGAGGACAACAAAAAACTTGTTCCCGAAGGCGTTGAGGGACGCGTTCCCTGCAAAGGCACCGTCGGAGAAGTTGTTTTCCAGATTCTCGGCGGTCTCAGAGCCGGTATGGGTTACTGCGGCTGCGGCACCATTGCTGACCTTCAGGAGAAGGCGCAGTTCGTCCGCATCACCGGAGCGGGTCTTAAAGAGAGCCATCCCCACGACATTTATATCACCAAAGAGGCTCCAAACTATTCCACCAACGTATGATTTTTGGCTTGAGCATCAGATAAAAATGAGCACGGCAAACGCCGTGCTCATTTTTGTTGCGATATAATCGTATTATATAAATGCGAAAATTGATAAACCTGCCGTGTTTCTTTGTCTATGCAAAAGAAAAGCACCCTTTCGGGTGCTTGGCTTGATTATGCCTGCTCCGGGAAGAAGCCGGGAAGCTCGGAATAATCCGAGAAAGAAAGTCCGTGGGCTTTTTCACGCATTACCTGATAAAGCTCTGCGAAGGTTGCTTCGTAGTAGGGCACGAGGAAAATCTGTCCGACACAGCAGCAGAGAACGCCGAGGATCCTCCAGCCGATAAAGGAAAGCTCCAAAACAAAGATTTTCCATTTTTCTCCGGCGGTCATTTTCTTTGAAAGCTCAAAGGCGCGCTCGGAACTGATATTGGGATTTTCCGCAAGGATATAGGGAATCATGCTGTATTCATAGGCTTTGATAATGCCGGGAATTACAAAGAGCAGACTCCAGAGGAAAATCTTTATATCTTTCCAGAACATGATTTTCACAATATTCATGTATCTTCCGCTTTTGAAGGACCAGAAAAGACGCTCGAATTTGGAATCAAAGGCTCTGTGCTCCATAAAATATCTGTCCTTGCCGACGATGATGGGTCCGGCGACGAAAGCGCCCCAGCCGAATGCGATGACCAGACCGACGCAGAAAGTGAGAACGATAAGGAAAGCGGTGGTCATTGCCATAAGGGGATTGCTGAAGAAATTATCCAATGCCATGCCGATTTCGCCCATGAACTCATCAATAAAGGCCGCGAAGCCCGCAGGGGTAAGGTCGCCGTGATACTCCTGGGTATATTCGACCGTTACGGAGCTTCCTGTAGTGGTGCTGCTCGAAAGACCTCCGGTAATGATTCCGGAGATAAAGGTTATCAGAAGCGGCATCCAGTAACCGAAGCGTTTAAGGCTGTTTTTTGCCTCCTGTTTAATTCTTGATCTTGTCCACATAAAAAACACCTCCCTGATGATTTTATTATAGCGTGTTTTTCAGCGAAGTGAATAAATAAATTGTAAACATTTTCATTTTGGAAGAAAAACAGGGCAGGGGCGAGGGCTCTGGGCGATTGTTTTTGAGCACAAAGTTATTACGCGAACACAAATTCCGCCGTCAGAAGTTTTAAACGAAAAAAGAGCACCGATATCATCAGTGCTCTTAATGGTGACCCGTGCGAGAATCGAACTCGCGTTACAGCCGTGAAAGGGCCGTGTCTTAACCGCTTGACCAACGGGCCATATGGTAGCGGCGACTGGATTCGAACCGGTGACACTTCGGGTATGAACCGAATGCTCTAGCCAACTGAGCTACGCCGCCATCTGCATTTGATTGCCTCAAGGCGAAAATTATTATACTAAACGAAATGCAGATTGTCAAGCCCTTTTTAAGAAAAAATTCAAGTTTTTTTGAAATATTTTATTTTT
>CAZOOL010000065.1:0-9343 GCA_964581405.1 uncultured Oscillospiraceae bacterium
GGGGATCAAAGTCGCAGCCGCCTTTGCCGCCGCCCATGGGAAGGCTCGTAAGGCTGTTTTTGAACACCTGTTCAAAGCCGAGGAATTTGATGATGGAAGCGTTTACGGAAGGATGAAGGCGGATTCCGCCTTTATAGGGTCCGATGGCGGAGTTGAACTGAACGCGGTAGCCGCGGTTGACCTGGACCTTTCCGGAATCATCGACCCATGCGACGCGGAACTGGATAAAGCGTTCCGGTTCCGCAATGCGCTCCATAATGCCCCATTTTTCGATATTGGGGTTCTGTTCAACAACAGGTTCAAGGGAAACAAAAACCTCTTTTACCGCCTGGAGGAACTCTTTTTCACCGGGGTTTCTTTTTTCGATGTCTTCATAAACTTTTGCAAGGTATTCACTTTTAAATGCCACAAAAATTCCCTCCCAAAAAATTCTTGATAATATACCATTATATGCTTCAATGCTTTAAATTGCAAGTTTCTTTGACAAAAATTTCAGTTTTTTTCTCAAGGTAAGAAACCAAACGGCAAAAAACCCTTTCACGGCTGTGAAAGGGCTTTTTGCTTAAGATAATTCAATCTTCAGATAGGACTTTATAAAATAGCTTCCGTCCGGCTGTTTTTGCAAAATAAGCAAATTTGAAGCGTCATCATAGAGAACCACCATTCCGTCATCGAACTTTTCACCGGAAACACAATTGAAGCGCGAACCGTGCGCATCGCTTGCGGTGGAATAGAAGCAATCGTATTTCTCCATATAATAAACGCTTCCTTCCGCAAGGTAGTCAAGGTCAAAATTTTCCAGTTCCTCAATGGTTATCCCCATATATTTTTCAAGAGCCTCGTTGACCATGCTTCTCGGAATTTTATGAAGCGGAACCGGATAATCTTCAATGGTCGTGCCTTCCGGAACGGTATATCCATGGGAAGCCCAAACTTCCTTAAGGTCTTCAAATTCGCTTTCCTCCGTTATAAGAAGCCCGCTCGGGAAATAGTAGAGGAATGATGCGGGGTTCATTCCTTCCGGATTCGCATAATAGCTTATAAGGAAAGTGGAAATTATTTTTGCGTGTGAAGCACCGTCTTTCAGATAGTACGGATTGAAAGCTTCGGAAACCCTGTCGATTTCCTGCTTGGTAAGCGCTGTTCCGCCGGTCGGCACGGCGTTTGACTGCACCTTGCCGTTAAGCAGCGGATTTATCGTATCGCTTGCAAAAAAGCCGTCATACGTTTCATCAATAAATTCTTCAATGCTGCCGAAGCCGGCTTCTCTGATGTCAACATATCCGGTGTTGCCAAATCCGTAGGAAGTTCCCCAATCGCCGACAAACACCATCGGTTCAAGAATTACCGCATGGGTTTTGTCGATAAACACGATATAATCAACGGTGCCCTCCCAGATAACGCTGAAAGCATCAACGGTCGCTCTCCAACCGATTATAATATTTTCCTGCGTTACCCTTTCGATATTCCAGAGCGAAGGAAAATCTTCGGGATACGGCGGATGATGATTTTCCGTTTCAACAAAAGTTCCATCCCGATAATCGATAAATCTTTCGTTTGCCTTCGAAAGATAATCCTTTGCAATATCGGTTGAATAGATTTCCCATGCAAAAGCTTCCTCATTATCGCTTATATGGCAAAAAGAAACCACGAGCCATTTTCCATTTTGCTTTTCAAGGATTATTTCGCCTCTTCCGATTTCCTGCTGAGCAGCTTCGTTATAAGTATGGGCGGAAACGATCATCTCCGTTTCTGTTTGCGAAATGATTTCGCAGTCGCCAAAAGTAATTACCGTGTCAACGATTGAGTATATATATAATTTTCCGTCAACCTCGAAGAACTGCCAGTCAATTCGCCTTTGCGCTTCCGCAACAAGCTCTTCGGAAAGGTATTCCCGGAGGTAGCCGAGCATCTCTTCCTTCGAGGAATAGTTTTCCACTTCCCATGCCAACCGCCCAAAGGGGTCGATATAGTAACCGTTATACTTTCCGTCGGAAAGCTCGCCTTTGTAAACCCTGTCAAAGGTTACGGCGTCCGGAGTTGCCAGCGAATCAGAGGGATATTCCAAATAAAGGAACGTACCGGGTCGGCTCTCATAATCACATCTTGCGCCGAAACTCCTGAAGCTTAATTCATTCACTGCGGCTATATGGTCGGCAATGATTTCCGGTTCGGAGTATTCAGTGTTTTCGCCGGCCATTTCTTTTTCCTGAACAATAAAGCGTTTGCTGTCAAAGTTTTCGACGAGATAATTGCCGTTCTCTTTTACAATGGTGATATAGCTTGTATATTCCTCTGTATCGTCCAAAACGCCGTCGGAGGAATGTTTTATTTCATAAATAAAACTGTTTTCTTTTCTCTTAACAAAGCTTACGGAATGCACTACGCCATAATATTCCACGGCGTCGCTGTCAGCCATGGGACTGTATCGATAGATTCTTCCCTCCTGCTCAAGGAAAACGGGCTTTCCGTTCACTTTTTCCACGGTATTTTTGAGTTGTTCAACGCCCTTTTCGCTGAAAATTTCCACAACGGCTTCATTGAAATTTCCAATCTCGTCATAATAAATTCCGTCAATGAAGTTCTCGTAACTTACAGTATCCAAAACTTCATTATCTCCGGGCTGATAGACACTTTGGGCTTTCGCAATAAGCTCCATCACTTCTTCATCGGAGGGCAGACCGCTGTCTGCGCTGCAGGCAACGGCACTTCCGAGCACCGCCGTCACTATGAGCACCGCAATAAATGCGGTGATTCCTTTTTTGCGTTTCCCCATGTTCAGTATATTCGCAAAGCGCTTTTTAAGAGTTTTTGCGCCGCCGTAAAAATGGGTCGAAAAAACTCCGCAGGCGGTCTTTTCCCTATGGACGGAAGCAAGAATGGTTTCGCTGTATCGGCGGCGGGTATCCATATCGCTGCCCTCAACGACCTGCGCATCACAGGAAAGCTCAAGATCCGCCCCGGCAAGCCTTTGCATAAGCCATACCGCCGGATTGAACCAATGCACCGCATTCGCCAGAAGCAGGAGAGCTTTATAAAGGGTATCACGGCGCTTGTAATGGGTAAGCTCGTGCCGGAGTATGAAATAAAGCTCCTCTTCGCCGTAATCTTCCCTCGGAAGAATAAGTTTCGGGCGAATAAATCCCATAACCATGGGGCTCGTCACGTTTTTACAGATTACCGCGTCGATATCCGCGCCTATGCAAAGTTCCGCCTTCACTTTTGAAATGATTCCCGCTGTTTCAGCCTTCGCCGGAACGCTTTGTTTAAGCGTTCTTTTCCTGAACGAAAAATATACCGCAACATTCCAGCCGAGAAAAATTGCCGCACCTGATATCCACACGACCGATACCGCGTCAAGCAAGGAAATCTCTTTTTTGTTTTCGGAATTTTCCGTGCTCAAGGCTCCTTCGGTTTGAGCACCGGCGTTTGTTGCCGGAACATTCGCTGCATAGTCCGTGCTCAAATCGTTTCCGTAATCCGTTTTTGTTCCCGCAGGGGCGGAAATCACCCTGTCCGGAAGCGTAACTTCTATTTTGGCCGGGGCGGATTCCATATCCGGACTGAACGGAATAAGCAGCCTTACCGCAATCAAAAGCCAAATCCAGTATTTCCATTTCGCACTGAATTTTTTATCAATAACGGCGGAAAGCAGCGCAACCGCAAGAATTATCACCGCCGTCGTTCCCGAAACTTCGAGAAAACCGAGAAATATCTCCTTCAAAACTATTCCTCCCCTCCGGCTTTTTGAATAAAGCGTTTGAGTTCATCGAGCTCGTCCCTGTCTATCTCCCCGCCGTCATAAAGCGAAGCCACAAAGAACGAAAGCGAGTTTCCGTACATTTTTTCAAGGAAGGAACGCCCTTCCCTTTTTTTATAATCCTTTTCTTCAATAACGGCGGAATAAATATTGCTTCTCGTGCTCTTATCGCAGGAAAGATATCCTTTTTCGATAAGCCTTGCAAGAACGGTCATAAGGGTCGAAAGTCCCCAGGTGCGTTTTTCCTGTACTTTTTCAAGAATATCGCCGGCGGTAACCGGCTCACCCGCATCCCATATTGCCTGCATTACTTCGAATTCACCGTCACCGAGTTTTGTGCTTTTGGTTCCCATATATATCCCTCCTATGTACTGCGGTATAACATTACACAACTGTGTAATTCATAATTTCATTATACACAGCCGTATAACGGCTGTCAATAAAAATCAACAATATTTTATATTCCCTTTCGGAATTTTTGCCCGAACTTATGCTATAATTAAGAAAAAATTTCTCCGGAGAGGCAAAAATGATAACCGTTTTTCTGTTAATACTTCTTATTTCATATCTCACCTACCGCAAAGCCTTTTATTCCTCGCCGAAAAGGAAAGAGGATATCCGCAATATCCCGAAAAGCGAGCAATATGCAAAAGGCAGACCTTTTATGCTCGGGCTCATCGACGAAATGGAGCCCCGCCCTTTCGAGCAGGTTTATATCGAATCCTTCGACGGACTTCGCCTTTCTGCGCGGTACTATCACCTTGCGGAAGGGGCTCCCGTCCAGATACAGTTCCACGGTTACCGGGGCACCGCCATAAGGGATTTTTGCGGCGGGAACAAGCTCGCCCGGGATATGGGACACAACACCCTTGTGGTTGACCAGCGCGCCCACGGAAAAAGCGAAGGAAAAACCATCTGTTTCGGCATAAAGGAAAAATACGACTGCCTTGCATGGGCGAACTATGCGGCAAAACGCTTCGGCGACGTTCCGATAGTTCTTTCCGGCGTTTCCATGGGCGGCGCGACGGTTCTTATGGCTTCGGAACTCGACCTCCCGGAAAACGTGCGCTGCATAGTCGCGGACTGCCCCTATTCTTCCCCGAAAGAGATAATTGCCTCCGAATGCAAAAAAATGAGTATTCCTCCTAGGCTCGGAATGCCCTTTGTGAAGCTCGGCGCACGGATTTTCGGGAATTTACGGCTTTCCGGCAGTGCGGAAGAAGCCGTAAAAAACACCCGTGTGCCGATACTCATCATTCACGGCGAAGCGGACCGATTCGTTCCATGCGAAATGAGCCGAAAGATCTTTTCGGCCAATCCCGAAATGATAACGCTCGAAACCTTTCCCGATGCCGCCCACGGCATAAGCTATATCCTTGAACCGGAAAGATACGAAAAAATCACCCGCCGCTTTATGGAAAAATGCGGGGTAAATTAACACAATCGTTTAACGCACCGAGGCAGAAAACATGATCGTATGGGCTCACCGCCATGCTGAACAATAATTTATCCTTATAAAAAAACGCAAAACGGTGGACGGAAACGGCGGGCTGTGCTAAAATATATAAGGTTAAATGATACTGTTTTGGGAGGGGATTTTATGTATCTTAAAGAACAGCACAAAATCTGGCTCGCAACGGGTGATAACCCCGTATATCTCGAACCCGCCATGGCGAACCGCCACGGACTTATTGCCGGCGCGACCGGAACCGGCAAAACCGTCACCCTGAAGGTCCTTGCTGAAGCCTTCAGCGATATGGGCGTTCCGGTATTCCTCGGCGATATCAAAGGCGACCTTACCGGTATGTGCAATATGGGCAGGGAAACGAAGCATATCCGCCGCAGTATCGACAATATGGGTCTTGATAAGGCCGGATACGATTACAGCAGTTACCCCGTAAGGTTTTTTGACGTTTACGGAAAAACCGGTCATCCGGTTCGCACCACCATCACAGATATGGGGCCGGAGCTCCTTTCGAGGCTTCTCGAACTGACCGAAATTCAGGACGGCGTTTTACGCATCGCTTTCCGCATTGCCGATGACGAGGGGCTTATCCTCTCCGACCTCAAGGACCTTCGGGCAATGATGCAGTATGTCGGCGATAACGCAAAGGAATATAAGCTCACCTACGGAAATATTTCGAGCCAGACCGTCGGCGCGATCCAGCGCGCCCTTTTAAGGCTCGAGGACGAAGGCGGCGATATCTTCTTCGGCGAACCGGATCTTGACCTTCGGGATCTTGTGGACTGGGACGAAAACGGTCGGGGAGTTATGAATATCCTCGAATGTCAGGAACTTTTCCAGCACCCTCTTCTTTACGGAACCTTCCTCCTTTGGATGCTTTCGGAAATTTACGAAATGTTTCCGGAAGCCGGCGACCTTGAAAAACCGAAATTTGCCTTCTTTTTTGACGAAGCGCACCTGCTTTTCAGCGGTGCTCCAAAGGCGCTTATCGAACAGGTTGAAAGAATGGTCCGCCTTATCCGTTCAAAGGGCGTTTCCGTCTGGTTCATAACCCAACAGCCTTCGGATATTCCGGATTCCGTCCTCAGCCAGATAGGCAACCGCGTTCAGCACGGACTTCGAGCCTATACCCCCGCGGACCAGAAAGGTCTTCGGGCTGCGGCAAATTCCTTCCGCACCAATCCTAAGTTCAATACGGAGGAAACCCTCATGGCTCTCGGTGTCGGCGAAGCGCTCGTTTCCGTTCTTGATGAAAAAGGCGTTCCGACCATAGTTGAAAAAGCGAATATCCTTCCGCCGAAAAGCTCCATGGATGCCGCTTCCGAAGCGGACGTTCAGTTTGCGATAAAACAAAGTCCTCTTTTCGGGAAATACGAAACGATTCGGGATGAGGAATCCGCCTATGAAAAACTGACCGAACAGAAAAAAGAAAAAGAGGAAGCGGAGAAAAAATCCGCGGCGGAAGAAGCAAAGGCAAAGGAAAAAGAAAAATCCAAAAAGAAAACCTCTTCCGCAACCAAAAAGGCAACGAACGCCCTTACAAAAACGGTGAACTCTGCCGCCAATACCATCGGCCGCGAAGTCGGAAAGAAAATTGTCCGCGGAATTTTTGATACGTTCTTCAAATAATTTTCAATATAAGGAGAAAAGAAAATGGATATCATCAAGGAAAAAATCAACGAAATCGTCGAAAAAATCAAAAACGACAAAACCATCGCAGCAAAATTCAAAAAAGACCCCATTTCCACCGTTGAGGGACTTATCGGAATCGACCTTCCCAACGACCAGATAGAAAAAGTCGTTGACGGCATCAAGGCAAAAATCGCTCTTGATAAAATCGACCTTGACAATATCGACCTCGAAAAAGTCGGCAGCGTTCTCGGCGGACTTTTCGGCAAAAAATAATTAAAAAAGGGGTATTTTTACTGTGATACCTAAGGTTTACTCCACCGAAGAATTTGAAGCGGAATATACCTATGAAGGCTCCGACCTCGGCATGACCTGGTCGCCCGAAAAAACATTCTTTCGCCTTTGGTCGCCATTTGCGAAAAGCGCGAAGCTCCGGCTCTATAAAACCGGAAACATCGGCGAAAACGATATCATTGAAGAAATAAATATGACCGCGGATATCCGCGGAACCTGGGTCGCCGAAGTTTTCGGCGACCTTAACGGCATTTATTATACTTTTTGCGTTGTGATTGACGGCGAAGAAAGGGAAGCCGCCGACCCTTACGCAAAAGCCGCCGGAGCAAACGGCCTGCGCTCCATGGTCATCGACCTTGATTCCACCGACCCGGAAGGCTGGGAAAAGGACGAAAGCCCCTGGTCGGAGGAAAAAAGCGTCACCGATGCCGTCATATATGAGCTCCACGTCCGGGATCTTTCCTCCGATGAAAGCTCCGGAATCGAGCACAAGGGCAAATTCCTCGGCGTTATTGAGGAAGGAACAAAAAACTCCGGCGGAAAACCCACCGGAATCGACCACATAAAAGACCTCGGCATAACCCATATCCATTTTCTGCCGAGCTTCGATTACGGCTCCGTCGATGAATCCAAACCCGAAGCTCCCCAGTATAACTGGGGATATGACCCGATGAATTTCAATATACCGGAGGGTTCCTATGCAACGGACGCAAAAAACGGCGCTGTAAGAATCAGGGAAATGAAGCAGATGGTACAGGGACTCCATAAAAACGGGCTTTGCGCCGTCATGGACGTTGTTTACAACCACGTTTATCTCACCGAGGAATTTTGTTTCAACCGCCTCGTTCCCGGTTATTTCAGCCGCGAGGACGAAAACTGGAACTATTCCGCCGGCTCCGGCTGCGGAAACGATACCGCTTCCGAACGCAGCATGGTCAGAAAATTCATTGTGGATTCGGTAAAATATTGGGCGGAGGAATACCATATAGACGGTTTCCGTTTCGACCTTTCCGGGCTTCTCGACGTTGTTACCCTGAATGAAGTCATAGTTGAAGTCCATAAAATCCGCCCGAGCGTTATAATCTACTGCGAAGGCTGGGATATGCCCACAAAGCTGACCAAGCCCGGAATCGAGCTTGCGAACCAGTTCAATTCCCATAAAATGCCCGGAAGCGCCTTTTTCAGCGATACAATCCGAGATACGCTCTACGGCGCCGCCTTCAAAAAAGAGGAGGGCGGATTTGTTTCCGGCAAAAAAGGGCTCGAGCCGGTGCTAAAAGACTGCTTTTTGGGCATGGCCTCCTGGTGCAAAAATCCTTTCCAGAGCATAAACTACGTTTCCTGCCATGACGGGCTCACCCTTTTCGATAAACTTGCCGTTTCCGCGCCAAAGGCGGATTTCGCTGAAAGGGTACGTATGAACAGGCTCACCGCGGCGATCTATATCCTTTCGCAGGGCGTTCCGCTCCTTCATGCCGGCGAAGAAATGCTCCGCTCAAAACCTTTGCCGGACGGCACCTTTGAGCACAACAGCTATAACAAGCCGGATTCCGTGAACAGCATAAAATGGGACGACCTTGAAAAACCGGAATATCAAAAGACTTTTGAGTATTACAAAGGGCTTATCCGTTTCCGGAAAAACCACGGTGCATTCCGCCTTCGAAACGCCTCTGACGTGCGTTCCCACGTCACGGTTATTGACAATACCGAAGCGGGAACCGCCGCCTTCCATCTTTGGGGAAATATAAACGGCGAAAAATCCGAAGCCATTTACGTCGTTTTCAACGCGAACCCGAATGAACTCGAAATAGAGCTTCCGGTGGGAAGATGGAGCATCTGCATCGACGGAGAAAATTCCGGCGATGAGCCGCTTTATACCGCGGAAGGAAAATTCACCGTTCCGCCCATAAGCGCGGTTGTTATGGTAAAATAAAAAAACGAAACGCATCGCCGGAAAAGCGATGCGTTTTTTATAGGGATAAATTATTGTTTAATTTTACAACGCATTATCGGGAACGTCGTAGGGGCGGCCCTGTGTGGCCGCCCGTTTTTAACATTTTCGCGTTGTTTTTTCGGGCGGCCACACAGTCTAATTTCGATAAGCGCTCCGCGTTCTTAATTAATCCCTCATCCACCGTGCCTACGGCAACGGTCCCCCTTCCCCTCTGGGAAGGCATATAAACAACAATTTATCT
>CAZOOL010000066.1:0-9233 GCA_964581405.1 uncultured Oscillospiraceae bacterium
TGTTTTCGATTCCTTCCATTGCGGTTGTACCAAAATTATCTCCGGAAACACCCGGCTTTTCTTTTTTATAAAATTTTATATTTTTTGCAGAATAGTCAGGATTTGCATCGAAAATTTCCGCGGATTTCTTTGCTTCGAGAAGATATTCCGCTGCTCTTTCTTTATCGCCGAGTTTTGCGGCAAAATTCGCACACGCAACGAGGATTATCACGTTGCTTTTATCAAGATATGATGGCTTTTCGGGAATCCGGAACATATCGTTGATGGCTTTGTACATCAGCATAACATCAAGTGCTGCTTTGTAATCCTTATAAAAATATTCGTAATAATTTGCAAAACCAAAAGCAATATGGAAAAAGGTTGAGAGAGTATTGAGAAGGGAATCCGAAAGATATTCCATTCCTTTCGGGTCATCGTGGAAACTCATCGAATAGATATAACCGATAAGCCCGTCATATATCCCGTTGTCGTTATATTTTTTAAGTAATTCAACAGCTTCGCGGTGTTTTCCCATGCAGTCATATGTTTCTGCCATTTCAAGGTAAATTCTTGAAGGACCGATTCCTTTCTCATCCGGTCCGCTGCAAAGGGTAAGAGCAAATTTGTAAAGTTCAAGTGCTTTTTCAAGAGCGTTATTGTTACGGCATTCGATACCTGTCATAAAAAAGGAAAGGGCACTTTGATAAACGATTTTAAAATTGTTCGGAAATTTTTTAAGAGCTTTTTCCGCTTCTGCGATAGCTTCATCATATTTTTTAATATTTTGAAGGGAATCTATTCTTTCTGCATATACTTCGGCAGTATTATCCCGCATCCTGTATCCGAGCAGGGAATCAACGGAAATTTCAAAAAAATCCGCAAGCTCCATAATAAGCCCGAGTTCCGGAACGGAAGAACCGTTTTCCCATTTTGAAACGGCGCCGACGGAAACGCCCATGGCTTCTGCAAGCTGTTCCTGAGTATATTTTTTCTCTCTGCGGAGGGTCTTTATATTTTCAGCAATATCTGTTTTCATGTTTTTCATCTCCGTTTTTTATTTCGGTACCGTAAATATATGATAACATCTTCTTTTTGAATTTTGAATACACCGGAAAGAAAGTTGCTCAATAAATTTCTAAACCGTCGGTTGAATCGCTGTGATGATTTTTTCAGCGGAAACACTCAACAGAACAGAGATATAAAAAAACACCCGCCGAGCGGGTGTTTTTTGCTCATAAGTCATATTCGGTATTGGAATCGCTGGATTCGGTGATGATTCCGTTTTCAAGTTTAAAAGTTTTATGGAATTTATATATACTGTCCTTTTCCGCAACTGTGATTCCGAGGAATTTTTCTTTTTCCTTGCAATCCAAATAAACACAAAGAGAAACATTTTCCTCATCTGAAGAATCGACCTGAATGGTGACCCGATAAGCTTGATGCTTTTTCAGAAACTTTTTAAGAAGGCGGATAGCTTCGGTTTTGTTTATTGTTCCGACGGAACAATTACAGACATAATCATCCGAAAGATGACTTTCAACATAAGAAAAGTTTCCGGAGAGATAAGCTTCCTGAAGAAAAAGAAAAACAATATCGCAGGAAAGCATTATTCTTCATCCTCCTGAAGTTTGCGGAGATAGAACATGATATCGCCGAGGATGCCGTCCTCTGCCGCCCATGCGACGTTGCCGGGTTTGACCTTTTCGCCGTAAACGATTACGGTCAACATGGCTTCGAGCAGAACCTCGCTTGCGTCACAGACTTCGCACACCATATCCTGATGGCTTCTGATATTGTGCCTTGCAAGGATATCGGCGTAATCAGTGCGGAAGCGGGGGGAAGCGACTGCATCGCGGATAAAGTTGAACATGATCTCGTTATATTCCGGTACGACGTAATTTTGAGAGGTATCCGGATGAGTTATGGTTTTGCGTTCGGTGCGCGGGTTTTTGAGCATATAATCCGTATAGAGCATAATGTCGCGGTGCTCAAAAGGATTGGGAGAAACGCTGAGGTCTTCTTCCCATTTTTTGAGCATGCTCAAAAGCTTTTTGTCAAGTTTCGCAAGGGCACGCTCTTTGATTTCGGCGGGAATGGGGTAAAATCCTTCCGCGACGCTGCAGGCAATGGCCGCAAGGGTATCGCTGTCGCCGCCCATGGAAATCGCGTTGCGGAGGGTATCCTCAAAGCTTTCGGACTCAAAGGCTACCTGAAGCGCCACGGGAACGGTTCCCTGACAGGTTTCATCGAATTTATAGGCGGGGCGGATCTCGTCAAGGCTTTTGCTGAAATCGTATTTGTATTTGAGTTCAAGATAGCGTTTGATATAATCCTTTGTGCGCCCGTTTCTCGCCATGAAAATGGCGGCGGCGGTGGCTTTTGCGCCTTTGATGCCTTCAGGGTGGTCATGGGTGACTTTCGCGCTTATTTCAGCGAACTTCTCGACCTTTTCAAGGCTGTGAAAATACCAGGCAACGGGAGAAACGCGCATGGCGCTTCCGTTGCCGAAGCTGTTATAGGGCTTCGGATCGGAAGAAGAAAGCCATTGGCAGAAGCGAAGACCGTATCCCGCATCGGGATAGATCTTTCCGTATTTTCTCATGGCCTTGATCATTTCTTTTTCGGTTTTTTCCTCGTTTCTGCCGCCTTTGATAAGGGCTTCCGCAACGGCAACGGTCATAACCGTATCATCGGTGAAAAAGCAATCTTCGCTGATGATGGGGAAATCGGTTGTTTTTATGTTGTTGAATTCATATATGCTTCCGGCGATATCGCCGATAATGGCACCGATCATCTGATGTCCTCCATTCAAAAATTAGGCTAAGATATATAATAACATAACATAGGGAAATCTGCAAGAGAAGAGATTTTATATTGTATAGTGCATTAAGATGTTGGATTGCTATTGAATAAAAATAACGTGAGTGCTATACTATGAATAAACCAGTAAATTTGAATTTTACAAAGGAGTGTGATTGTGTGAAGAATATTATTATATATGTGCTGGCATTAGTTTTGATATTGTGCTCGGCGGGATGTAGTAATAATCAATCGACAGACGATTCCACTATAAATGAAACGCAAGGAGATACCGGCATGGAAGATATTTGGAACTTAACGGACACAAATGATTTTGTTATTGCACTGACAGAGCACCTTGATGAAAAAACACACTACGGCGATGATATGTCAGTTCTAAGTGAAGCTGAACGTATTTTCTATATCACACAAACTCTTGAAATGGAAGTGAACAACGGAGGATTTTCTCAGTTTTTTTATAATTCCAGCGGCGATTTCTCCAATGAATTGGTGGATGCGTTTACTGCAATAGGAGCAAACACAACTGCCGCGATCTGTCAGAAAGCAATTGATGCTTTCGGTTGCGATATTCCTGTTGACAGAGATGAACGCGAAGAAATGCTGGACGAATTGGAAAGCGACGAAATCAATAAAATTCTCGATGAATGCGATAATGCTTTCTATGATTACGAAGACAACTTAAACGAACTGAATTATGCCTTCGTAATGAAAAACAAGGAGCAGTTTAGCTGAGCGAATCAGAATATATAGAACAAAAAAGAGGCTTTTTAAGCCTTTTTTTTGTTATTATTTGTTTTCAAAACTTTTCAGTTCCGGATTTTTTATCCATCTTCCGTTCTCATCGCGTAAAAAAGGGAGAACCGCGGTTACAGCGGAATTGTTTATAAGCCCGTAAACATGGGGATAGCTTCTTCCGCAGTTATCGCCGTCCTCATAAAGCACTTTTGATGAAAGCTTGTTTTCGTCAATGCAAAGGATAACAAGTTCATCGGGCGAACTATCAAAATTCGGCGCAATGCGCCAAAAATATTCCGGCTGGGAACAATGGATAAAGCCTTCCGCTTTAATATTGCGTTTTCCCCAAAGTTCTTTGTTTTTTCGTTCCTTCCAAGTGGATTTTTTCATACAGTGCAAAATTATGTTTTCACGGCAAAAAGATAATTTAAAATCGTCAAGCACCGCCATATCCCTTGCCTTAAGAAATTTCTGCTGGTTCGTTTCGGGAACAAAGGCGTTTATAAGGCGGTAAACTTCTTCAAAGCTGTGCCACTGCAATTCGGTTTTGGTTGCCTTTTCTTCATCGGTAAAATCTGTTTCGGCAATTTTTCCGTTTGTTTTGACAAAATAATAGTATGAAATCTGGGTGAAATCGCAGTGAGCGCGGTTTTCATCAATATATCCGATTTCTTCGATGGCGTCGCAGGAGCAGCCGGTTTCTTCAAGGATTTCGCGGCGAAGGGCGGATATTTCATCTTCGCCTTCGTCGATACCGCCGCCGGGAAGGCAGTAGAATCCGTATTTTCTTGCAAACATAACGGCGAATTTGCCGTCGGGGTTTTGCAAAAGCGCTCTTGATGTGTATCTCGGCTCGGCGGAGGAAATGCCTTCAAGTCCGAGAACTGATTTATCGGTAAGTTTGGCAATAAATTTCATATTTATCCCTCTTGAAATAATATTTTTACAGTAGTGCGGGCGCTTGCTACCGCCGGAAAAGCGGAACGGTCAAGACCGTTCCCTACATTATATTGTTCCCACGAAAAGGAGATGGTTGCTTCTGCCAAGCATTTCCGGCTTTTCACAGCAGTAATAATGATAGCGAAGATAAATTTCATAATCCTCATCATCAAGTTTGTTTATTCTTTCTGCCATAAGTTCCGAAACGCCGTCGGAAGCAACTTCGTGCAGGATTTTTATACCGCCGTTTCTGAGGATTTCGCGGCATCCGTCAACGGTATGGAAAACAAAGGGAAAGTCGTCCATTTTAAATGTTTCGCGGTTATAATCTCCGTTTTTGATATAATCGGAATCATAATTAAGCTCGGTTATGAATATCATATCGTTTCCGATGAAAGCAAAGAAGAAAACAGCATCCGGTTTTGCAACACGCTTTGCTTCAGCAATGGCTTTTTGGCGGTCCGCTTCGTTATGCAGGTGATAAAGCGGCCCGAACATGAGCACGATATCAAAACTGTTATCCGGATAGCCGGAAAGGTCGATGGCGTTGCCCTGCGTAAGCTCGATTTTATGTTCGGGCTTGATCTTTTTCCGGAAGGCGGCGATATTGTTATCCGCAAGCTCGAGGGCGGAAACTTCATAGCCTTTTTCCGCAAAATAAAAGCTGTATTCACCCGCGCCGGCGCCGATATCAAGAATTTTCATTCCCGGCTCAAGATATTTTTCAATATATTTAACCGTGGTGAGGAATTCAACCCTTGCGGATTTTGAATGAAGGCGGGCTTCCTCGTTGAATATATCGTAGGTTCTGTTTATCTGTTCAAATTCGTCTTTTATCTGATATAATTCGTTGAAATCCATAATATTCCTCCTTAAAACGAAAAGGCAGACGGAAAAATCCGTCTGCCTATGTTATCTTCCGTAAAAAATCAATCTGCGAACTGCTCGAAGAATTTGGGGTTTACCGGGCAGGAGCTTTCTTCAACCTGAATGGTTGCCGCCGCAAGAGCGGTGCCCGCACGGACCGCTTTTTCAAGGGAATAGCCTTTGGTAAGTCCCATGACGGTTCCGGAAAGGAAAGCGTCGCCAGCGCCGGTGGTATCGACGAGATGGCAGGGAGTCGAAGGACAATGACCTTTTTCTCCGGTGCGGCTGTCGTAATAAACGGCACCCGCTTTGCCCATGGTGACGACCATGGAAGGAACTTTAAGCTCCGCGGCTTTTTCGATGACGATTTCGAGCATCTGTTCCGGATTGTAATCGAGAAGATTCATATCAAAGAATTTTCCCGCTTCTATTTCGTTGCAGATATAGCAGTCAACACGGCTCAGGAAATCGGGGCGTTTTCCGATGATGCTGAGGTTGCCGACGATAACATAGACTTTTTTATTGTATTTTTCAGCAAGGGAAAGAACTTTTTCCGCGATGCTTTCGGTCATATCAATCTCAAGAACGATGTTTTCGCATTTTGATACGATTTCGTCGCCTTTTGCACCGATGAAAGCTTCAAGAGCGGCAACGTCGGGCATCTGGGAAGTTGAACCGGCAAGGTCGCCGCGCTCATCCATGACCGCAAGCCACATTCCGATTCCGCAGTTGGGAACCCATGTGATGTAATCGGTTCCGACTCCTCTGTTTTCAAGGTGATTGATAACGTCCTGACCGATGCAGGTATGATCAGTAACGCTTACGAAATCAACCGGCATTCCGACGTTTGCAAAGTCTTCGCAGACGTTGCGGCTGACTCCTCCATGAACGATTTTTACGTTGCCGAGGTTGGTGCCGGTGGCAACATATTTGCCGAAGGGAAAACCTTTCACATCTACGAATGCTACGCCGAATACTGCTGTTGAAGCCAAAAAGACCACTCTCCTAAAAAACAATAATACTCCTTGACTATATCACATTTAATTGAAAAAAGCGAGTGCTTTTTACAAAATCAGACAGAAAAAGTTGCTTTTTTAACAGGAAGTGCCTTGAATGGGGATAAAAAGAGCTGATTCGCGTTACCATTGCCGTTCGGTGCTTTTGAAAATTCTGCGGACAGGATGAAAAAAGAATAATGAAAAATAAATATGCGGCGAAATATTAACTTTTCAGAGGAAAAGTGGTATAATAAAATATTATTGAAAACAATGAAAAAAGGAGATTTTGATATGAGCGGATGCAATCATGACTGTGAACACTGCGGACAGAGCTGCCCCTCAAGACAGGCTCCCGAAAGCTTTCTTGTTCCGCAAAATGAATTTTCAAATATCAGGCACGTTATCGGTGTTGTCAGCGGAAAAGGAGGGGTCGGCAAATCCCTTGTAACCTCGCTTCTTGCGGCGAATATGCAGCGCCTTGGATATAAAACCGCCGTTCTTGATGCGGACGTGACCGGACCTTCCATTCCGAAGGCCTTCGGAATCAATACAAAAGCCACCGGAAGCGCCGCCGGAATCATTCCGGAGCTGAGCAAAACCGGAATTGAGGTTATGTCCGTAAACCTTCTTCTTCAGGACGAAACCGAGCCCGTAGTATGGCGCGGACCGGTCATTGCCGGAACGGTAAAGCAATTTTGGGAAGACGTTGTCTGGAACGACGTTGACTATATGTTCGTGGATATGCCTCCGGGTACCGGCGACGTTCCGCTTACCGTTTTCCAATCCCTTCCCGTTGACGGAATCGTTGTCGTAACTTCTCCGCAGGAACTGGTCGGAATGATAGTCGAAAAAGCCGTAAAAATGGCGGGTATGATGGATATTCCCGTTCTTGCGCTTGTTGAGAATATGTCCGGATTCAGATGCCCGGACTGCGGAAAGGTCCACAATATTTTCGGCGAAAGCCATATTGACGAAGCTGCTGAAAAATATGCCATCCCTGTAACCGCAAAGATTCCCATGGATCCAACCGTTGCGGCAAAATGCGATGCGGGCGATATCGAATACTGCACCGAAGAATGGCTTAAACCCGTAACCGATATGCTTGAAAAGCTCGGCTGAGATACCCTCGAGGAGGACAAAATGAACAGAGAAACTGCTGTTGAAACACTTAAAAAATATAACAAGGTTACTTTCCATATTCGCCATGCCTATACTGTCGAAGGCGTTATGCGATGGTACGCAAACGAACTGGGATATGGTGATGAGGCGGATTTTTGGGCAACCGTCGGTCTTTTGCATGACGTTGACTTTGAAAACTGGCCGGAGGAGCACTGTAAAAAAGCTCCGGAACTTCTTTCCGAAGCGGGCTTTGACGAAAGATTTATCCACGCGGTATGCAGCCATGCTTTCGGCATGACCTCCGACGTGAAGCCGGAGCATCAGATGGAAAAGGTGCTTTTTGCCGCGGACGAGCTCACCGGACTTATCTGGGCGGCGGCGAAAATGCGCCCCTCCAAAAGCTGTATGGATATGGACTCTTCCAGTGTCAAGAAGAAATTCAAGGATAAAAAATTCGCCGCAGGCTGTTCCCGTGATGTCATAAAGCTCGGAGCGGAGCGCCTTGGCTGGGAACTCGGCGAGCTTTTTGAAAAGACTCTTGAAGCCATGAAATCCTGCGAAGCCTCCGTCGAAAAAGAAATGGAAGGCATCGAGGAATAAGGAGAGCAAAATGAAATACGATTTTGAAACTCTTGTAAACAGAAGAAATATCGGTGCCCATAAATGGGAAGATATGTATGCCCGTATTCCTGATGCGGGTGACGATATAGTTCCGCTTTCCGTTGCGGATATGGAATTCAAAAACCCTCCGGCGATAATCGAGGGGCTTAAAGAATACCTTGATAATGTCGTTCTCGGATATACCGGCGAAACCGAAAATTACTATAACAGCGTGATTTCCTGGATGGAACGCCGCCACGGCTTCAGCCCGAAAAAGGAATGGTTCGTCATGACGGCCGGCGTTGTTCCGGCAATCAAAACAATGGTTGCCGCTTTTACGGAGCCGGAGGATTCAGTACTCATGTTCACCCCGGTTTATTATCCTTTCTATTCGAGCGTTGAGGCAAACGGAAGGACCGTTCTCGGTTCGGAACTCATTCTTAACGGTACCGAATACAGTATTGACTTCGAGGATTTTGCGGAAAAAGCCGCAAGACCCGAAACGACGCTTTTCATTCTCTGCAGTCCCCATAACCCCATCGGCAGGATATGGACGAAAGAGGAACTTCTGAAACTCTGTGAAATCTGCCTTGAAAACAACGTTTTCATCATTTCGGACGAGATACATTTTGACCTTATCCTTCCGGGATTTGAGCACGTTTCCATGGGCACATTCGAGGAAAAATACCTCAACAACTGTGCGATCTGCACTGCGCCCAGCAAAACCTTCAATCTTGCGGGACTCCAGACTTCCAACATTTTTATTCCAAACGAGGAATACAGAAACAAAATAAGCAGTGCGAGGGGTTATTTCTCCCTCAACATCTTCGGATACAAAGCCTGCGAGCTTGCTTATGATAAATGTGAGGAATGGCTTGACGAGCTTATCCCTGTTCTTGATGAAAACAGAAAGCTTGTCGAGGATTTCTTTGCGGAAAATATGCCGGAGGTAAAGGTGCACCGCCTTCAGGGTACATATCTTATGTGGCTCGATTTCCGCGCATGGGGAATGAGCAAGGAAGAGCAGGAGGACTTTATGGTGCACAAGGCACAGGCAATCTTTGACGAAGGCTACGTCTTCGGCGAAGGCGGCATCGGCTTCGAGCGCATCAACATCGCCTGCCCGAAGCGTGTTCTTGAGCAGACACTTGAAAGAATATTGAAAGCGAAGAAAGA
>CAZOOL010000067.1:0-6163 GCA_964581405.1 uncultured Oscillospiraceae bacterium
CCGGAGGAATTGCGGAAAGTATCAAGGATCGTTGAGAATGGCGGCGAAAGAGGTTTTTTTCGGTTGATAAGCTCTGTGAAGAGTGCTATAATAAAAAAATTGATAAAGACAAGATCTGAACGGAGGCGGAGATATGCTCGTAAAAGCGGTTTGTGAATATAACGATGAGGGCTGTCTTGTTTATGCGGAAAATTTTACGGGAGCTTTTGTCCGCGGAAGAAACTATAAAAATGCCGTGGATAAATTCCAAAGGGAGATAGAATCCTATCTCGATTGGGCAGAGGGCGAAGCAAAGGCAGATCAGCCCGTTGATATAGTGCTCGTTCAGGAAAAAAAGAATGATGGACTTAAAATCTGCGATGCGGATTCCGATATCATTTTTGATTCCGAAAGGGAACCGCTTACGATGGAGGAGTATAACAGGCTTAAAATACTTGCTCTTCGCTCCGCGATGGATCTTGAAAGAATGTATGATTCTATCCCGGATAAGAAGATGAACATAGTTTTGCCGAGGGAGACCTTTTACGGAAAGATCCCCTCCACCGCGGAAGAAATGTATAACCACTGCATGAACATCACGGAATATTATTTCGGCGAGATAGGCGTTGAAGCGGAAAACGGGCCGGATATACTTTCCTGCCGTTCAAAAGGCTTTGCCGCACTTGAAAAACAGGAAGGATTCCTTGAAAACAGGGTATTCCTCGGAAGCTATGATGAGGAATGGTCGCTCCGCAAAGTTTTGCGCCGCTTTATCTGGCACGACAGAATACACGCGAAAGCCATGTACCGCAGAGCTTATGAGGCTTTTTGGGACGCGGAGATCGACAACGTTTTCTGCTTCAGAAGAAAATAAAAACAGGGATACAATGGACTGAATAACGGAGGTGAGAAAGTTATGGTAAGGATCATCACGGATTCATCAGCGGATTTTGAGCCCGCGGAGCTTGAAAAGATGAATATCGGGTGTATTCCGATACCGGTTACTTTCGGGGAGAGGGAATACAGGGAAACGGTCGATCTTTCAAAAGAGCTTTTCTATGAGCTGCTTGAGAAAGAGGAATTCCCGCATACTTCCCAGCCTTCGCCACAGGAATTCATTGATGTATTCAATTCGGTGAAGAAAAGCGGAGATGAGGCTGTAATCATACTTCTTTCATCTGCCCTCAGCGGAATGTATAACAGCGCACTTGTAACAAAGAGCATGATGGGCTGTGAAAACTGCCATATCGTTGACAGCCTCAGCGGAACCGGCGGTCAGAGAATGATCGTTGAATACGCGGTGAAGCTCCGTGACGAGGGAAAAAGTGCCGGGGAGATAGCTGAAAAAATCGAGGCACTCCGCAAAAGGGTCGTGCTATATGCTTGTATGGACACCCTTGAATATCTTCATAAGGGAGGAAGAATTTCCGGAACGGTTTTCCGGGTCGGAAGCATTGCCCGCATAAAGCCCATAATCCATCTTGAGGAGGACGGGACCATCGGTATTCCGGCGAAGGCCATGGGAATGAACAAGGGAATGGAATTTATGTGCAGGAGAGTTGAAAAACGGATGCCGGACGAGGATTTTCCGTTCTACGTCATGTACACCAAAGACAGGGAAAACGGAGAAATTTTGCGCGACAAGCTGAAAACTCTCGGAATTGAGGTTCCGGACGAAAGGATAATCCCGGTCGGCGCAGCCATCGGGACACATATCGGGCCGAAGGCCTGCGGGCTTGTTTATATCGCGAAAGAGGAATGATTTTTCGGGAGAGCCGGAGAGGGGATCCGCCATCACAAAAGCCTGTTTTTTGGGAGGGGAAAGACCTGTTCCGGGGAGATCGCCTGAAAATGGATAAATATTCACATTAATGCGTGCTTTTTTATAGAGCACGCATATTTTTTATAATAATGTATATAACAGGAGTAAAATATGGAAAAAATTATTAAATAGGGTTGAAAAATGTATGGAGCGGTGATATGATAATAATTAAAATTGCGAAGTGTCATTTATTTTTTTGGACACCCAAGAAAACTATCTTTTTTACCGGAAAATTCGGTCGATAAGCACTTTTTTTAATGGTGTTTGATGGTCGTTTTTTTATATTATTTATCGGCTACGGGACGTCCCGTATTCTCCGCCTTAAATCGGAAAGGCGGAGAATAATGACCTTCTGATGCCGAAAAAGGAGGAAAAAGAAGGATGAAAAGCTTCTTGAGAAGGTGCCTCGCAATCGTACTCGCCCTTTCGATGATGATCGGAACCGGCGTAAGCGCTTTCGCGGCACCTGCGGACTTCGATAACAGCATTGACCTTGATCTTGACAATGTTATTATCGCAGAGCCGAACGCAAACGAAGAACTTATCCAGACAGCCCTTGAGAATTCAAAAGCATCGATTTCCAATTCCTATATGAATGAAACCGTTGTTTTCATTGTTGAACTCGAGGGAAAATCCGTTCTTGAGACCAAACCTGCTAAACTTACTGTTGGCGAATACATGAATTCCTTTTCCGGAACCATGGCAGTAAACAGCATCAAGACCCAGCAGAACACGGTCCAGAACTACATTCAGCGCGCACGCAGCAGCGGCCTTGAGGTTGAATACACCTATCAGGTCGTTATGAACGGCTTTGCCGTAAGCGGACCTTATTCCGCAAAGGCTTACCTGGAATCCATTCCGGGCGTAAAATCCGTTTCTGTTGCGGAAACCTATGAATATGTCGAGCCCGTTGACGGCTATACCAGCGCCGCAAAAACCAGCGGTGTCATGATTGATTCCGACAGCGCCAATGCTTCCGGCTATACCGGCAAAGGCACCGTTACCGCAATTCTTGATACCGGTCTCGACATTAATCACGAAGCTTTTGCAAATGACCCCGAGGATCCTGAATTTGACCTTGCCGATATCGAGAACTTTGTTTCCCTCGGCACCCTCAATGCAAACGCATCCGCGGAAGACCTTTACAAGAGCGCAAAAATTCCTTTCGCTTATGACTACGCCGGAGGCGACACAGACGTATCCGACTACGTCCAGCACGGAACCCACGTTGCGGGTACTGTTGGCGCGGACTGTGATGCTTTCAGCGGCGTTGCACCCGACACCCAGATCATCATGCTTAAAGTTTTCAATGATGCGGGCAGCGGCGCAACCAGCGCAGTCATCTTTGCGGCACTCGAAGACGCGGTTATCCTCGGCGTTGATGCAATCAACATGAGCCTTGGCACCCCCGGCGGCTTCAGTTCCGCAGATGAGATCACCAATACCGTTTATGCGAACGTTCAGAACGCAGGCATCAACCTTATGGTTTCCGCAGGCAACGAAACCAGCGCAACCTATTATGCTTCTGCAACTGACCTTCCGCTTCTTTCCAACCCGGATAACGGTATCGTAGGTTCTCCTTCCACTTATTCCGCGGCACTTTCCATTGCAAGTATCAATGAATATGAGGATTACGTCATTTATATCAAATCCGGTGAAAGCCAGATCAGATTCAATGACTCCAATATGGAAACCGCACTTGATTTCGTAAGCAACTTCAACGGCCAGACCCTTGAATACGTTTATGTTCCCGGTTACGGCGACGTAAGCGACTATGAAGGTCTTGACGTTGAGGGCAAAATCGCACTCGTTGCCCGCGGCAGCCTTGCTTTCACTGACAAGGAGACCAATGCGGCGGCAGCAGGCGCAGTCGGCATGATCGTTTTCGATAACGTTGAAGGCGACCTTATCTATATGCAGAGCCAGGGACTTATCCCCGCGATCTTCATTTCCAAAGCCGACGGCATTATGCTCAGAGATCAGGAAGTAAAGACTGTTTCTGTTTCCAGCAGCTACAACATTTTCGTTGAGACTTCTGACGGCGGACTTATGTCCGACTTCTCCAGCCTTGGCGTTGCACCCGACCTTACCCTTAAACCTGAAATCACCGCACCCGGCGGCTATGTTTATTCCACCCTTCCGGGCGGCAGCTATGGCGCTATGAGCGGTACTTCCATGGCTGCTCCTCACATGGCAGGTGCGGCTGCAATCATGCAGCAGTATGTTGATGAAAAATTTGCCGGTCTTTCCGCAATCGAAAAACAGGAACTCATCAACACCCTTCTTATGAACACTGCAGTTCCGGTACTTGATGAATACGGCGTTGCATACACCCCCAGAAAACAGGGCGCAGGCCTTGCACAGGTGAACAGCGCAATCAATACCGGCGCTTATGTTACCGTTGACGGCAGCGTTCGTCCCAAAGCAGAGCTTGGCGACAGCGCAAACGGTTATTTCAGCAAAGAAATCACCCTTACCATTCACAATATCAGCGATGAGGATCTTACCTATAATATGTCCGCAATCGCTCTTACCGCAATGGAAGAATCCGTAAACGTCGGCGGCGTTATCTATGAGTGCATTTCCGATTATGCACGCATCATGCCCGAAAGCGAATTCCAGGTTCTCTTCAGCGAGGACAGCGTAACCGTTCCCGCAGGAGAAACCGCTTCTGTTTCCGTAAAACTCCGTCTTACCGAAGATGGCGAGGCTTCCCTCGCAAACTTTGTAAACGGCACCTTCCTTGACGGTTTCATCGTTCTTGAATCCGCGGAAGAAGACGGAATCGACCTTTCTATCCCTTATCTCGGCTTCTATGGCGATTGGGGCGAAGCTTCTGTATTTGATGCTTCCATCTATGACGAAGAAGAGGCTGCTGTTTATGCAAGCTGCATGGCGGCATTTGATTACAGCGGCAGCGGTTACTATCTTGGTATGAACATGTTCAGCGGTTCCGTCAACGAAAACTGGATCGCAGTAAACCAGCGTGACGCATACTACTATACTCCTTATACCATGCTCGGACTCCTTCGCGGACCCAAGACCCTTACCCATACCATAACCAATGAAGACGGCGAACCCATAGAGATATTTGACGCCGACTTCAACTATTACGGATATTCCTATACCGAAGAGAACGTAATCAAATCCTTCTATTATTCCAGCGGCGGATTTATCAACTACGCAATGGGTCCCGCATATTACGGCTGGTTCCCGATTCAGTACGTAGAGGGAAATTATTATTATCTTCCCGACGGTCAGTATTACATCAATGCCACCGCACAGGTTGACGGAACTTCCAGCGAAGCGGGCGTTCAGACCACTTCCTTCCCGATTTACCTTGACAGCAAGGCACCGCAGGTACTTACCGATTATGATTACTATAACGGAAGCAACTACATTACCGTTGCTCTTTACGATGAGCACTACGTAATGGCATTCCAGATCGTTGACCCGACCGGAATGATGGCATTCACCCCTGCGATCCCCGTTGAGGAAGAAGAGGCAGGAGCAGTTTCTGTTTACACCTTCAGAACTGACAGTCTCCTCGCGGCGGGATATACTTCCGCAGTTCTTATGGCATACGACTATGCACAGAACTTCCTCGTAAGCTATGAGTTCAGCCTTGAGGCAGATACTCTTCAGCCTGCATCCGTTGTTATCAACAACAAAGTAATGTCCATCAGCGGCGACAGAACCTTCGAAGTTGAAGCATACATCCAGCCCGAAGGCCTTGCCGAAGAGGACACCGTTCTTACCTGGACTTCCAGCGATGAAACCATCGCAACCGTTGAAGCCCTCGAGGAAACCCGTTATGATGCTGATATGGGCATCACGCTCTATAAAGCACTCGTTACCACCTCCAATCTCGGCGGCGACGTAACCATCAGCGTTTCCACCCCCAACGGCAAAACCGACTCCTTCACCATGCGTGTTATTCCGGAATATACCGAGCTTCCTTCCGATTACGTAATCCGCGAGGACGGCACCTATCTTATTCCCGAAAGCCTTAACACCAAGGTAACCATTACCGACAACGCACAGAACGTAACCATCGTCGGCAGCAGTGCAAACACTGTTGATAATCCTTATAAAGACCTCAGCTTTGACAGCAAGGTTTCCAACCTCAACCTTACCATCAGAGACCTTAACGTCACCAGCACCGTTTACTCCACCTGGGGCACTCCTTCCGCGGCACCGACCATCAAATTCACCGGCACCGGCAACAAACTTACCCTTTCCGGCGAAAGCACCTTTGTCGGCGTTGCATACGGCAGCTATGCACTCGTTCAGGTGGATACCGGAGTTGAGCTTACCATCGACGGCGACGGTACCCTCAACCTCTATCAGCCCGGCAACACC
>CAZOOL010000067.1:6263-9219 GCA_964581405.1 uncultured Oscillospiraceae bacterium
AGCTATAACCAGAACTATGCGGGCGCTGCAATCGGCGCAGGTAACGGCGCATACGGCGGCACCAATAAGATCACCATCAACGGCGGCGTCGTGACTGCAACCACCTCCACCAACTCCGCTGCAATCGGCGGCGCACTTTACAGTTCCTGGTCCAAAGGTTCCGACTCGAACCAGATCACCATCAACGGCGGTAAAGTTATCGCAAGCAGCATTGACGAGGGCGGCACTTCCGCTTACGGCGGCGCTGCAATCGGCAGCTCCTATTACGGCGGCACCGCAAACATCACCATCAACGGCGGCGAAGTTATTGCTGTTACCAAAACCGCAGCGGCTGCAATCGGCGGCGGTGCCAGCAGCAATAAACCTATCATTTCCGTTTACGGCGGCACTGTTTCCGCTCTTGCGGCAAGCGATTATGCTTCTGCCGCTTATCGTGGTCCTGCAATAGGCAAAGGCGCAAACGGAACCGCAGCATACGTTTATATCGAGAAGGGCGCAGTTCTTGCTGAAGGAACCGCGACCAACAACCTTGACGCAACCGTCAGCAACGTCGATTACGATCCGCTCGTTGAAGTTGTTCTTGAGCTTCCGGGCGTAAAGAGCCTTATGATCGACGGTGTTGACTGGAAGGTCAGCGCAAACCATGCTGACTTTACCGCAAACGGCGGAAACGACTACAGCGATGAAGTTCACGTATGGCTTAAAGAAACCACTGCTCCTTATATCGTATCCGCGGAAACCGAGAACGGCACCGAGCAGTTCGAGCTTTATACCAGCGGAAACGCTTATGAGTTCCACAGCGTAACCTATGTTCTTGACGGACTCGCAACCGACGGCCCCGCAAAGGTTTATGACCCCAGCGCAGGCGATGGTTACAGCGCAGACCTTACCGGTACTCTCGCGCTTCTTTCCAGAACCACTATGGCTCTTCCGAACAGCATTTCCGTAACCGTTGACGGTAAGGCGGTTGCTGTTTCCTATGACCCCGCAACCGGCGTATTCACTGTTGCAAAAGAACTTCTTACCGGTGACGTAGTTGTTACTGCATCCGCGGTTGAAGTTGTTGACAAGACTGCACTCCTCGAGCTCCTCGCACAGGTAGAGGCAATGGATCCCACCCTTTATACCGGCGAAAGCTGGAACAATCTTGTTGATGCATACATTGTTGCATACTACGCAGCGGCTGCAGATCCGACCACTCAGGCTGAGATAGACAGAGCTTATGAGGTACTTAAAGCGGCGGTTGAGGCTCTTGAAACCAGAGCTGACGCTTCCGAGCTTGAAGCACTTATCGCAGAAGCAGAAAAACTTTCTGAGGCTGACTATGTAAGCGAAACCTGGCCGGCACTTGCGGAAGCCCTTGCATCCGCAAAAGATGTTGCGGCAGATTCCAACGCAACCGAGGAAGAAATTGCAGAAGCAATCGCAGCACTTCAGGCAGCGATGGATGCCCTTGTTAAACGCGGCGACAAGACCGCGCTCCGCGCACTTATTGATGAAGCAGATGCCCTCTTTGAAGTAAACTACACTCCCGACAGCTGGAGCGATTCCGACATCGAAAGCGCTCTTGCGGCGGCAATCGAAGTTTACACCGATCCTGACGCAACTCAGGAAGAAGTCGATGCGGCATACGCAGTTCTTTATGATGCACTTAACAAACTCCTCAAACGCGCAGACTTCAGAGCACTTCTTGAGATGATCGAGAAAGCGGAAGCTCTTAACAGCGAGGATTATACTCCCAACAGCTGGGCAGGACTTGAGGCAGCTCTTTCTGCTGCGAAAGCAGTTGCAGGCGACCTCAACTCTCTCCAGACCGATATCGACAGCGCTGCGGCAGTTCTCGAGAAAGCGATCGCTGACCTTGTAGCACGCGCAGACACCGATGCTCTTGACGCAGCCATTGCGGAAGCAGAGGCACTCGACGGAGATCTTTATACCCCGAGCACCTGGGCTTCCGTTGAAGAGGCTCTCGAAAACGCAAAAGCAGCAGCAGGAGATCCCAACGCAACCCAGGAGGCTGTTGATGAGGCTCTTGCGGCTCTTGAAGAAGCAATGAAAGCACTCGTTGAGCTTGCTGACGTTACCGCACTTGTTGAAGCTATGGAAAAAGCAGGAGCTCTCGATGCGAGCGACTATACTCCGAGCACCTGGGCAGAGGTTGAAAAAGCTCTCGCGGCAGCGGAAGAAGTCCTCGCAAACCTTGAGGCAACTCAGGAAGAGGTTGACCTTGCAACCGCGGCTCTTGAAGTAGCGATGGCAAGCCTTGTTGAAGCAGGCGATAAGACTGCTCTTCAGGCGGCTTATGACGAATATTCCGTACTCGTAGAGTCCGTATATACCGTTGAAAGCTGGACCACCTTTGCAATGGCTCTTGATGAAGCCAAAGACATCCTCGATGATCCGGACGCAACTCAGGATGTAATCGACGCAGCATATGAAGCACTCGTTGCGGCATATGAAGGACTCGTTGAAGCCGGCGACAGCAGCGCACTTAAAGCACTCATCGGCGAAGCACTCGAAGACCTTGATGATTACACTTCCGAGAGCGGCGCAGCCATTGAGGAAGCCATCAAAGCCGCACAGGCAGCAGTTGATGCACGCGCTGAACAGTCCGTCATCGATGCCGCTTATGAAGCACTTGCGGACGCACTTGAAAACGGCGAAAAGAAACCCGTTTACATTTTCGTTCCCGAAACCGGAAGCAGCACCGGCGTAACCGTTGTTGTTCCCGGCGAAAAGACCGATGGTGAGGCAAACCCGAACACCGGTGCACCGGCAATGATGGGTTCCGCTCTCTGCGCATTCGCAGTTCTTGCGGGCGCGGCAATCGTTCTTAAAAAAGTGAACAAATAAGACCTTGACCTGAGGTTTTGGTCTGTCACAGAAAAAAGGGCGCAGCCGAAAGGCTGTGCCCTTTTTATGTTATCTGTTCGGAAAGAAAAAGTTTTGGGTTTAC
>CAZOOL010000068.1:0-9093 GCA_964581405.1 uncultured Oscillospiraceae bacterium
TGGCGGGCGGATAATATCCGCCCCTACGGTGGAAAACGATATATTGGTCGGCTCGGCTGTGGAGGCCTAACATTACAATACAGGGCGGGGACGAAGGGTTTTTCAAAAAAGATGAGAGGAGGCGGATAGAATAAACAAACGCCGATTTCCGAGAAAAAACGGCGGGTTTCACGGAAAAAACGGGGGCGGAAATAATTCCGTCGCAGTGAACGCCCTTTGTTCATAAAATATACTGCGCCCGAAAAAAACGGGCTTTATATAGCGGAAGCACTTTTTTCGTTTTATCAAAAAGGGCTTCCGCGTCTGTTTTTTTAAATGAAAAGCCGCTGAAAAATCGGGATTTTTTTACGAAAAAATGAAAACTTTCTGTAAAATCTGTCGGTTTTTGGGCTCAATTTATTCCAATTCGGGCAGCGAAGGTTGACCTTTTATATGGTTTTTGTTAAAATAAACTGTAAAACTATATTTTATACATTTTAAAAGGCAAAAATCCAATATCCCTAATATCAAGAATATCAAGGAGATGTTTTCAGGATGAAAGAAATTATCATTGCCCCGTCGATCCTTTCCGCGGATTTTGCAAAACTCGGAGAAGAATGTGCCGCCATGGAAAAAGCCGGTGCGGACCAGCTCCATATTGACGTTATGGACGGACATTTTGTTCCGAATATCAGCTACGGCGCGCCTATTATGAAAAGCCTCCGCAAGGTGAACAAAATGTTCTTTGACACCCATCTTATGATTTCTGAACCCCTTCGCTATATCGAAGATTTTGTGAAAGGCGGCGCTGACCGCATCACGTTCCATCTTGAATGTGACGACGACCCCATGGAGGTCATCGAAAAGATACGTTCCTTCGGCGTTCTTCCGGCCATTGCCATAAAACCCGGCACGCCGGTCGAAAAAGTCGTGCCGTATCTTCCGTTTATCGAAATGGTTCTTGTGATGACTGTTGAACCGGGCTTCGGCGGTCAGAGCTTTATGGAGGATATGATGCCGAAGGTGAAGACCCTTCGGGATATCATCGAGAAGGAAGAGCTTGCTGTCAATATTCAGGTTGACGGCGGCATTGATAAAAATACCATCGGAATTGCCGCAAAAGCAGGCGCGAACATTTTTGTCGCCGGTTCGGCACTTTTCAGACAGGAAGATTATACGAAAGCCGTTGCGGAACTTCGGGCGGCGGCAAATTAATCCGTTTTTTGGAGGAAAACAATGTCATTTTTTGTAAAAGGCATCCTTCTCGAGCAAAAGAAGGAGCCTATGCTCACCAGAAGCACTTTGGTAATGCGCCAGGAATTTGATTATTTCGACTGCGATTTTCCCGACGTATCCATCGAGGATCTTTCCGGGGAACAGGTCATCGAAATCGCCCGCCTTGCGGAAATAATTGACGAAAGCGACGGGAAGCCCCTTTGGGAAAAACTCGGGAAGGCGAACCTTGGCGAAGGCGGAACCCTTGTGGTCGATGCCATTGACGATGAACCGTATATTTCGAGCCAGATGAGCGTCGGAATCCATCAGCCGGAAAAGCTTGCCCTCGGAATCGAGCTTTGCGAAAAGGTTCTTTCGCCGGGGAAAGTTTATATTGCCATGTACCGCCATATCCTTGACGCGAACCTCGGCATCCCGAGGAAGATAGGAAAGTACAGGGTCAAGAAAATAGGCGGGCTTTATCCCGCGGAAAGCAGGGTTTACCGCCATATTCCGAAGGGCAGGAATTCCATCATTGTAGGAGCCTGCGCCATGCTCCATCTTGCGAGAGCGGCGGAAGAAAGCCGAAAAATGACCACCTGTTTCATAACCGTTGCGGGCGATGCCGTCAAGAATCCGCGCAACGTGGAGGTACCCATTGGCACGAGCGTAGAAAAGATACTCGAGCTTTGCGGACTCAATGAAGACCCGGCTGTGATCGCGGTAGGCGGTTCCATGACGGGAAGAGCTGTTTTTGAGCCGGAAAACGAACTTGCGGAGCCGACCACCAGAGGCGTTATCGCCCTTACGAGAAGCTATACGACTTACAGCTATAACTGCATCGGCTGCGGAAGATGCGACCACGCCTGCCCGAAGGCTCTTTCCGCTTCCTCACTCAGAAGATACGCCGAATTCGGAAAGCTCGAGGAGCTTGTGGAGCACGACGTTTCCCTTTGCATCGGCTGCGGAGCCTGTTCCTACGTCTGTCCTTCGAGGATAGACGTTGCCTCGACCATCATCAAGGCGAAAAAACAGATAGAGCTCGCGAAAAAGGAGGGCACATTATGAAAGAGAACCTGATGTTCCAGAACGCGCCCCACGTCCGCCAGAGCGAATCCGTCGTGACGATGATGTGGGACGTTGTAATCGCCCTTTTGCCAATCTATCTGATGAGCTTTTTCTATCACGGTACGAGAAGCATCATGCTCGGACTTTGCGGAGTTTTTTCCTGCGCGGTATTTTCCGTCATCGGCTCCATAGTCCTTCGTGAAAAACCCGTGGCGGATCTTACCCCCGCCATTACTGGACTTATTATTCCGCTGCTCATGCCGGCGGATATTCCTTATTACATTTTGATCGTTGCCTGCGCCATTGCGATTTTCGTGGTAAAGGTTCCTTTCGGCGGAACGGGCAACAACCTTTTCAATCCGGCGGCGGTGGGATTTGCATCCGTTGCGATTTGCTGGCCGGAGCTTATATTCCGCTATCCTGTGACCATGAAGGTCATCGAGGTTTTCGGCGAAAGCACCGTTGCTACCGCCCAAAGCCCTGCGTACAGCCTTTCCCTCGGCGCCGTTCCGGATTATGAGGTTCTGGATATGCTGCTCGGAAGCGCGCCCGGCCCCATGGGTGCCACAAACATCCTTGTTGTTGTGGCCTGCGGAATTTTCCTTATCGTACGCAAGGATATAAACTGGCTATCCCCGGTTTCGTTCCTCGTTTCCTATGCGGTTCTCTGCGTTTCCTTCCCGAGGATCGGAGGTCCCGCTTTTGACGCGCTTTGCTATGAGCTTTTCAGCGGAACGCTTATTTTCGGCGCATTCTTTATGCTCCCCGAGCCCGTAACCTCCCCGAAGCGCGACTTCGGAAAGCTTATGGCGGGAATTGCCACCGGCATCGCGGTTTTTCTTTTCCGCTATTTCGGTGAATTTGAAATGGGCTTCGCGAGCGCGCTTATACTTATGAACGTGTTTTCTCCCGTATTCGACGGGGTTTGTGAAAGCGTTCTTCACGTTTACCGCCACAGGGATTCGCTTATGCGTTCCTTCAAAGCGGAAAGACTGCGCAGAAAGACGGAAAAAGCTGAAAAGACAGAAAGCGAACCGGTTGTGCGAGTTCTTGAAAAGAAAGAAGCCGCGGCTGATATTTCCGTTATAAACACCCCGGGAGAGGAGTTTTCCGCGGAGGAAGAAGCCGCAGCCGGAATTTTTGATGGAAACGCCGGAAATTCGGATGAAGGCGAAGAAATCAGCGAAGAGCCGGCGGTGGAAATCGACCTTTCCGAGGAAGATGAAAAATCAAAAGAGGAGGCTGTTCAATGAATGAAACAAAAGAAAAACTGAATATCAGGGACAGCCTTTCGTATATTTTCTTTAAAAACCCGGTGCTCATTCTCGGGCTTGTTATCGGGCAGCTTGCGGCGGGCGATACAAGTCTTCAGAACGGCGCGGCTCTTTCGGTAACGTTTTTGTTTATTGCCGTTCCGGTTCTTGTATTTGCTTCCGTCATCGGAAAGAAGCTCCCGGAATGGCTGCGCCCGGTTTCCTATGCGCTGCTTTCCGCGGCGATGCTGGTGCCTTCGTATTTCATTTGCGGAACCTTTTCCGCAACCATATATGACTCCATGGGAATTTATCCGGCGCTTCTTGCGGTTTCGACTGTTCCGATCGTTTTTTCCTCGAAATTCGCGGAAAAACAAAACGCGGCTGCCGCGCTTCTTAACGGGCTCTGTCTTGCGTTGGGATTTGCGGTTACCGCCCTTATCCTCGGCGGTGCAAGGGAACTTTTCGGAAACGGAAGCCTTTGGGGAATAAAGCTCGCGGAAGCTTCGTTCCCCGCGGCAAAGCTTCCTTTTTGGGGATTCATTCTGCTCGGATTTATGGCGGCGATAGTCAACCTTATAAAAGACATTGTCAGAAAATCGGAGGAAGCCCAGGGGATTGAGGAGGAAAAAGCATGACCTATATTTTTCAGTTCTTCACCGTAATGCTCGGGGCGGTTTTTGCCGAAAACATCATCTTTACCCGTTCCCTCGGAACAAGCTGGATGTTCTATCTTGTGAAACGCCCGAAGGAGCTTGCGAAATACGTTTCCGTGCTCATTTTCGTGACGACGGTTTCCGGGCTCATCGGATATCCCCTGCGCGGACTTGTTTACGACCACGAATACCGCCATTTCCTCGTTCCGATGGTATATATCGGAGTTATGACGATAGTATATATCGCTGTTTATTTCTTTATCAAAAAGGTGCTTCCGAATGAATTTGAAAACATCGGAATGAACCTCGGCGCGGCGGTTTTCAACTGCGCCGCCCTCGGCGGGCTTCTCGTTCCGGCGGGAGAGAGGCTCGACCTTATAAGCACCCTCGGTTACGGCGTCGGCATGGGCCTTGGCTTTGGACTTGCTGTAATCGTTGTGGGATATGGTCTTAAAAGGCTCGAATACTGCCGTATTCCGAAAATATTCCGCGGGGTGCCCATCGCCCTTATCTATCTTGGCCTTCTTTCCCTTGCTTTCTATGGGCTTATAGGCCATCAGCTTCCTACATAAAGGAGCTTTTTCCATGAAAAGATATAAAGTAAAACATTACCGTTCGAGGATATATAATCCTATTCGCGGAAAAATCATAAAAGGAACGCTTATTGCCGTAATAATCACGGCGGTTTTTGCCATAGGCTGGTTTGCTTATGAACCGCTTATGGAGGCAATAAACGAAAAGAACAAAGAGATAATCAACAGCGACCCTATCCCGGAAAAACCGCAGGAACAGGCCTATGAACCGGTTCCGGAGGAATTCCTTGAAAAGGAAACCGTCGCGGTGACCGTTCCGGAGGAGATACTTTACAGCACCCTTGATTATTACGAGTTCCTCAAATCGCTTGATGACGAGGTGACCGCCGTAGTCATAGATATGAAGACCCGAAGCGGAACGGTGACTTACAGTTCGGGTCAGGTCAGCGTTATAAACGCCGGAGCGATACACGAAAACGCGGTCAACCTTGATAACCGCATCAAAACCGCAAGGAACCTCGGCTTTGACATAGTCGTTCGCATTTATGCGTTCGAGGACAGCACTGCGCCCTATAACGCCAACGATATGGCAATTCGCTATGAATCGGAGGAAGGGGTGCTTTGGCTCGACGACAGCGTTGATAACGGAGGAAAGCCCTGGCTCAACCCGTATTCCAATACGGCGCAGAAATACATCCTCGATATAATTTATGATGCCATTGACAGCGACGTTGACGCCATCATTCTTGAGGGGATACGCTTCCCCGAAGAGGAAGGCATGGATTACGCCTATTTCGGGGTCAGCGCGGAAGGAGTTTCGAGGGAAGATATCCTTCGCCAGTTCACACAGCGCATTTATTCGAGCACCGTTATAACGGATACGGAGCTTATTATCGGATATGACAGCTATGCCGCTGCCCTCGGCTTCGGAATTTACGGGGTGAATCCCACCGCTTTTTCCGCGGACGGATATGCTCCGGTCATCGACCTCAACGATTTTATCGGTCAAAAGATAAACGATGAGTTTTATTTCAAGACCATGCCGGAGGATATTACCGAGCTTCTTGCGAAGATACACGAAGCCCTCGGGGACATGAACGGGCTTGCGGTTTTGCCGGTCATAAGCTGTGAAGGATTTACGAAGGCGGAGATGAAGGGCGTTTGGAGCTGGCTCGAAACGATTGAAACCGCCGGATACATCATTATTTATGATGAGGCCTATTTCACCGGGATACCGGTCGAACCGGAAGAAATTCCGGAGGAGGAAACTCCGGCGGTTACCCCGGTGACCCCGACCCAGCCTTCCCAGACGGTTCAGCCGACCCAGCCCAGCCAGCCGGAAACGGAAGCCGAAACCGGAACGGAAACGGAAACGGAAGGCAACGTTGACAGCGACAACCCCGGCGTTATAATAAAGGATTATACGCAAGGATAAAAACGAAAAAAAGTCTTCCGGCATTTTGCCGGAAGACTTTTTTCTATTTTAAGCCGATGTTTTTGCGGGAGCGCATAATGAGCCCATTCAAGGCGGTTCGTTTTCCTGCAAAGGACCGGTGCAGCTGCGGATTTGACAAAATATAAAAGCCCCCTCACGAAAAGAGGGGGCAGCATGGGAAGGAAAAAGAAATTTACAAAGGAAGCTGGACGAAGAAGGTGTTTTCGCCGTTCTTGCTTTCGGCCCATATCCGGCCTTTGTGTTCGGAAACGATGCTTTCCGCAATGGAAAGACCAAGGCCGTAGCTCTGGTTCATGCTTCGGGCTTTATCAACGCGGTAAAAGCGTTTGAAGATGTTTTTGAGATCCTCCTTGGAGATGGTTTCGCCGGCGCTTTTTACGGAAAGAACGCAATATTTATCTTTTTTATAAAGTTCGGTGCGTACCGCGGTATCCTCGAAGGAATATTTCATGGCGTTATCGAGGAGGATATCGACTACCTGCTTGAGGTGTTCGCGGCTTCCGTTGAGAACGATATCTTTGTCGATGCGATAATAGAGCCGGAGGTTTTTTTCAAAATACAGCGGTTCGAAGGGAAGAACGGCGTCATACACGGTATCGCTGAAATTGACGGGCGCAAAGACCATTTTGGAAGAACCGTTGTCAACCCTTGCAAGGTCGAGAAGATTTTCGGTAAGACCGCGCATCTGGAGGGACGTGGAAAGAATGCTTTTTGAGAACCGTCTTTTTTCATCATCGGAATAGGAATCGTCCTGAAGGAGCTCGGAATTTGTGATAATTACCGTTAGGGGAGTTTTCAGCTCGTGGGAAGCATCCGCAACAAACTGTTTTTGCTGTTTCCAGGCCGCGGCAACGGGTTTTACGGCCCAGGAGGAAAGCAGAACGCTTATTCCGAGGAAGGCGACAAAGCTGATCGTTCCGATAAAGGCGCAGGTGCTCAGAAGATTCGTTAAGGTTGCCGTTTCGCTGGAAATATCGGCGAAAATGATTATTACGCCGTCGGGCTTTTCGCTGACGTAAAAACGGAGATTATATTCCTTTATAACGCCGGTGACGTCATCGGAGGAAAGGGATTTATTTGTTATTTCTTTTATGAAATCCCCGTCGGAAAGGTCGAAATAATCGCCGCCGTTGGCTATTATTTCGCCGCCGGGAGTTATCTGGACGGTGAAATAGGGAAGGAGAACCTCCTCCGGAGGATCTCCGGGCCGGCTGGGTTTGAAGGAGCTTTGGGCAATGGTTTGCATCATGCTGACGCTTTCGGTTTCGAGATTGGTTCTGGTAAAGCTGATGACCATACCGAAAATCACAAGGAGCATGGCGGTGACCATCACCATATTTATGCAGATGAATTTGATTTTCAGCTTTTTAAGCATCTTCATCTACCTCCAGATGATAGCCGAGCCTGCGTATCGCTTCAATTTTTACGTTGGAGCCGATGCTCGCGAGCTTTTTGCGGAGGAAACCGACGTAAACCTCCACATGATTTTCGACAGCGTTGGAATCATATCCCCAGACCTTTGCGAGAATGACCTCCTTTGAAAGGTTTTTATCCCTCGACTGGAGGAGGAAGCGCATCACGTCGAATTCCCTTGCGGAAAGGCGCACGCTTTTTTCGCCGCAGATAAGGGTTGACGAGGAAAGATCGAGGGTCGTATTGCCATAGGCCATTTCGTCAACCTGGCCGCCCTGTCTGCGCAAAAGGGCATTGATGCAGGCGAGAAGTTCCCTTGAATCGAAGGGTTTCGTGAGGTAATAATCTGCGCCGGCATTGAGCCCCTCTATCCTGTCCTCGAGTCCGGAGCGGGCGGTGAGCATAAGAATCGGAGTTGAACAGCGTTTTGAGCGAACCATCCGGGCGACCTGATATCCGTCCATTTTCGGCATCATAACGTCAAGTATAAGAAGGTCGTAAATGCCGAGCTCGGCGTATTCTTCGCCGCTTTCACCGTCATAGACGGCCTCGACCTCGAAGCCTTTGGATTGGAGAAGTGTTTTCAAGGAATCCGCAAGGAGCTTTTCGTCCTCGATAATAAGAATTTTCATTTTGTCCTCCATAAATATCTTTCTTTTAACATTATAATACTTCTTTTGTCTTAAAGGAAACTGAAAAAGCTGAACATTTACATTTAATTTACATTAACGCGAGGAAAAGCAATTTATCTTTGCATTATGCGGCGCTTTGTGATATGATTATCCCATACGAAATCCGAAAGGCGGCGTGCATTTTCTTGAAAACACTGATAATTTATTCCACGAAAACCGGTACAACGAAAAAATGCGCGGCGCTTCTTGCCGCAAATATCGGCGCTGACAGCTGCGACCTTGTTGAAATCAGCGAAAAAATTCCGCCTCTTTCGGATTATGAATGTGTTGCGATAGGTTCATACGTCAGGATGGGTGTTATCGACAAGAAAATTTCTGCTTTTCTTCAGAAAAACAAGGCTGAGCTTTTTAAAATGAAGTTCGGGCTTTTCATTTGCTGTGCCCTTGCGGACAAAATTTCGGAGGCCATCACAAAGAATTTCAGCGACGAATTTATGGATAACGCTGTGATCATCGACTGCTTCGGAGGGGAGATCCAAGCGGATAAAATCCGGGGAATGGATAAAATCGTGGTCAATTCCATTATCAGAATCGCGAAAACCGACCCGACTTTCAGGGTCTTTGACAAGATAATTCCCGAAAGCATCACGAATTTTGCCGAAGCGCTGAAGGAAGCATGAAATAATACCGCAGGAATAGAGGTACTTCGTAAGGAAGTACCTTATTTTTGTTTACAGATTTGCGAGCATCGGTAAATATTGCCAAACAATAAATATGCGAAGGGTTTGTATTGCTTACCGCATTTCTTTGCTCGGGGTCGGCAACGGATTTCAATGTGGATATGCCGCCCGACCGTGTCGGTTCACCAATTCACTGTAGGGAACGGTC
>CAZOOL010000069.1:0-9010 GCA_964581405.1 uncultured Oscillospiraceae bacterium
AGAATAATGCTTTCGCTTTCATTTGCGAATGCTGTGGGAGCCATGGAGAAAACCATGACCAATGCCATGAATAAGCTTAAAAACTTTTTCATCTTTTTTTCCTCCTTTTTATGCGATCTGTATCGCATCTGGCATGGGAAAATATTCGGATGCCATTTTTTTCATTTTATCATCAAACGTTAATAAATACAAGCTTTTTAATTAATTATAAATTAATATTTATACATTTTTTGAAAAAAGACGGATTAATTATTACAAAAAAAGAAAGGCTTTCCTTTTGGAAGAAAGCCTTTCGCGGGTTATTTGGAAATATAGTTCAGCGGGTTTACGTATGCACCGTTTATTCGTATCTCGAAATGGAGATGTGTTCCGGTGGAGTTGCCGGTGGAACCCATTGCACCGATTACGTCGCCCTGGTTTACGTACTGACCCTGTCTTACGTAAATGTTGCTCATATGAGCATAAAGGGTCTGGATGCCGTTGCCGTGGTTGATAATGACATAATAACCGTAACCGGTACTGCCCCATTTCACTTTGGCAACAGTGCCCGCGGCGGAAGCATATATGTTTGAACCATAGCCCGTACCGGTGATATCCGTACCGGTATGACCTTTGTATCCCCAGATTCCGCAGCTTACATAGGCGCCCGCTTTATTGGTGGGCCAGATGAAGCCGGTGGAGGTTCCGGAGGAATTTCCTACGGAATAGACGGGGTTCTTTGTTCCGACGACCATTTCACGGGCGACGGGTTCGGTTATTACTTCGGTAACGAGTATCTGGCGGGAAACGGCGACTCCGTCCTCATATGTTACGAGAGCGGTGACTTCCTGTTCGCCTTTAACGCCGGCCTTGGTGACTTTGGAATAGGTGTTGTAATAGCTGTCACTGTAAGTATAGTTGGTGGTAAAGGGAACCTCTTCGATATATACCTCACGGCGGGTTGTCGTAACGGTGAGGAACGAAACGGATTTCGATACGATAAGCTCATCGCCGACCCTGACCGTCGCGTTTTCGGCAAGACCGGGGTTCATCGCAACGAGCTCGGAATAATACAGGTCATACATATCCGCGATGAGGGAAGGGGATTCGCCGGCTTCGACAACGTGAATCTTTTCGCCCTCGACCTCGCTGTTGATGAGAAGGCGGAATTCATTCATCGCCATAATGGAGGAAGTGGGATAAACGCCGTCAACAAGCTCTATTTTCTGCTTGAACTGAAGCTTGGATTCGGTGTCGCCTTCCGCGCGGAACTGTTCGCGGTATTCATCGAGAAGGGAAAGAAGGTTGTCTGCTTCATCGGTGGAGCCGACGAAAACGCCGTCGATATAAAGACCGTAGCCTTCATAAACGCTCTGACCGGAGGAACTGAGAATGATGTTCGCAAGCTCCTCGGGTTCGGTAAGCTCGAGGCTGCTTACGGGAACGATTTTGAATTCCGGAGCAACGTTGCCGATATCCACCGTTTCGGTGGTGGTACGGTTTCGGATTATCTGTTCCGCTTCGTTATAAACGCTTTCTTCGGTTATATAGGCAAGGATTTTGCCGTTGGAAATATAGGCAAGCCCGTATTCGAGAGTGCTGAAATACTGAACGGTTACCGCAAGGAGTATTGCCGCGCAAATCGGCGCAAGACAGTTGAAAATCGCGCAGAAGATTTTCCAGACGAGGAAGCCCCAGCAGCCGATGACGGTTCCCAATGCGGAAAATTTATCCTTGGGACCGCGGTCTCTGCTTCGGAGTATTTCAAAGGCACCTGAAGCCTTATTGCTATATGACAGAAACGCAAGGTATTTTCCCGCGAGGAAATTCCTTGCGGAAACGTAAATATGCCGTACGGTGCGAAGGAACCAATCCTTAAGGCCGCTTTTTATGTAATGAATTTCTTTGATGACGAAATGATATCCGCCGCGAACCTGGCGGATAAAGCGAATTCCTGTTATATAGAAAAACTCATAAATACGGAGATACAGATACTCAAATATGGAATCAAAACTTGCCTTTTCTTTATCGGCAGGTTTCTTTGACAATAAGTATGCACCTCACTTTTTTACAAAAATACACAGCATATTATACAATAAAAGACCGGTAAATTCAAGCAAGTTCACAAATTGTTATCAATATTGGATAAAAAAAGGCGTTTTTTTGCAAAAAAAGCAAAGGCTTTTTCATTTTTTGCGGAAATGTGATGAATAAATGGGCAAAAAATATGCCCGCACGAGGCGGGCACAGATCTGTAAAGGCGATCACCTTTCCTCTCTGAAATACGCAAGACCGAGGCTTGCGGGAGGAAGATTGCTCTTCTTTTTGCGGAATATCATGATGATAAGAACCGCAACGGTTGCGAGATAGGGGAAGATTTCGTAAATCGCGGAATGAATAAAGGGGATCTGATAGTAATAGGGAATGACGGAAAGGGAGCCGATTACGAGGGAACAGATGAGCGCTTTTATGGGGCTCCAGGTTGCGAAAATAACGATTGCAACGGCAAGCCAGCCATAGCCGCTGATGCTGTTGTGTACCCAAACTCCGCCTGTTCCGTTTGCGGAGTTCATGACGATATAAAGACCGCCGAGTCCGCTTATGCCGCCGCCGATGCAGGTCGCGAGGTATTTATAAAGGGTTACGTTGATGCCCGCGGCATCTGCGGTTGCAGGGCTTTCGCCGACTGCACGGAGGTTGAGTCCGGTTTTTGTTTTGCTGAGGAAGCAAGCAAGGATAATGGTCAGCGCAAGGGCAAGATATACCATAAAGTTATAACCGAAAAGGAGTTTTCCGACAACGGGAATATCGCAGAGAACGGGGATACCGTCATCGAAAGCGGCTTTGATAACGGTTCCGACGGAAACGTAGCCGCCGGCGGCATTGCCCATAATTTCGCCGAAGAAGTTGCCGAAGCCCGTGCCGAAGGTCGTAAGGGCAAGACCGGTAACGTTCTGGTTGGCGCGGAGGGTGATGGTGAGAAAACTGTAAATAAAAGCGCCGAACATCGCGCAGAGGAAGGCACAGACAACGCCTATGACCATGGAAACGACTGCGTTGGGTTCGCCTGCGGCTTTTTCATAATAGTAAGTTCCCGCAAGGCCTGCGACGCCGCCCATGAACATCATACCTTCAACACCGAGGTTGAGGTTGCCGCTTTTTTCGGTGATTATCTCGCCGAGAGCACCGAAAAGAAGCGGAGTCGAGGCAAGAACGGATGCGACGATAAAGTTAAGCAAAGTATCCATCAGCTTTCACCTCCAACAGTTTTTTTGCGGAAAACAAAGCGGTAATTGATAAAGAATTCGCTTCCGAGCATACAGAGAAGGATAAGCCCTGTAAGAACTTCGGATGCGGATGCGGGGATTCCGAAATTGGTCTGGATCGTGTTGGAGCCTTTCTGAAGAACGGCAAGGAAAACGGAGATGATGACCATGACGAAGGGATTGAGCTTTGAAAGCCACGCAACAACTATTGCCGTAAAGCCGTAGCCGTTGGCGGTGGTATCGCTGAGGGTATAGTTGGTTCCGAGGACGAGCATCCAGCCGACTATACCCGCAACGGCGCCGGAAAGGAACATGGTGCGCATAATGACTTTTGCCACGTTCATTCCGGAATATCTTGCGGTGGAAATGCTTTCGCCGACTACGGCTATTTCATAGCCGTGTTTGGTGCGGGTCATATAAATATAAATGAATATTACAAGAGCGAGAACGATTATCCAGCCAATATGAACTCCGAATACTTCCGGAAGCCTTGCGGATTTGCTGAACATGGGAACCTTCGGGAACATCTGCCCCTTATCCATCCAGGGACCTATGCGGAGATATTTTACAAAGCCGATGGCAATATAGTTGAGCATAAGGGTGAAAAGGGTTTCATTGGTGCCCCATCTTGCCTTGAAGAAAGCAGGGATAAGCCCCCAAAGTCCGCCGAAAACCGCGGAAGCGATGAAGGTGACAGCAAAGAAAACCGGGGTCGGAAGATTATCGAGCTGATAGAGCGCGAAATAGGTGGAAGCGATGGCGCCTATGGTTATCTGGCCTTCCGCACCGCAGTTCCAGAATTTCATTTTGAAAGCCGGCGCAATGGCGAGCGCCGCGCCGAGAAGGGGAACGGCGATTTTAGTGGTGGCTTTGAGCGCGGTGGGGGTCATGAGGGAACCTTCGACGATTCCGGCATAGACGGAAAGAGGATTATAGCCGAGGGCGAGAATGAGAAGTCCGCCGAGCAAGAGAGCGACGAGCACCGAAGAAAACCTGATGAGCATCGACTTTTTCGGGGAAAGCTCCGGTCTTTTCGCAACGCGGACAAGGGGTTCCTTTTTTACGTTTTCGTATGTCATTTTTCAGAAACCTCCTTTGTTCCGCCAAGGCTGGTCATGAGAAGACCGACCTCTTCTTTTGTGGTGGTGCGTCCGTCAAGGATTCCGCTTACCTTGCCGTCGCAGAGAACGAGGATACGGTCGCAAAGCTCGACGAGAACGTCGAGGTCTTCGCCGACGTAGATAACGGCGGCTCCGCGGTTTTTCTGCTCGTTCATAAGATTATAAATGGTATAGGAAGTATTGATATCAAGTCCGCGGACGGCATAGGCGCTCATGAGAACGGAAGGTTCGGAAGCGATTTCGCGTCCGACGAGGATTTTCTGTACGTTGCCGCCGGAAAGATTCCTTACGGGGACGTCGATGCCGGGAGTCACGACCTCCAGCTCTTCGACAACCTTTTCGGCAAGTTCCGCCGGAGCTTTTCTGTCCGCAAAGGGAGATTTGCCTTTGTTATAGCTGCGGAGCATCATATTGTCCGCAAGGTCCATATTTCCGATAAGTCCCATGCCGAGGCGGTCTTCCGGAACGAAGGAAAGAGAAATTCCGCGTTTGGTGATTTCCATGGGGGATTTGCCGTTGAGTTCCTCCGGTTCACCGCCTTCGGGATAGAAAATGATGCTGCCGGAAACCTTCTGAAGACCGGCAATGCCTTCGAGAAGCTCTTTTTGACCGCAGCCGGAAATTCCCGCGATGCCGAGGACTTCTCCGCCGAAAGCATCGAAGCATATGTTATCAAGAACCTTTACTCCGTCGTCATTGGTGCAGTAAAGGTTGCGGATTTCCAGCTTTTTGACGGGCTTTTCACAGAGGGTCCTTTCGATATTGAGGGTTACGGAATGTCCGACCATGAGGTTGGTGAGTTCCTGCGGATTTGTTTCCGCGGTAACGAGGTCGCCGACGTGAACGCCCTTGCGGAGAACGGCAACTCTGTCGGAAAGCTCCATAACCTCGTTGAGCTTATGGGTTATGATGACTATGGCCTTGCCGTCGTTTTTCATATTGCGGAGAACGGCAAACAGTTTTTCGGTTTCCTGGGGGGTGAGAACGGCGGTGGGCTCGTCGAGTATGAGAGTTTCCGCGCCGCGGTAAAGCATTTTTACGATTTCGACGGTCTGTTTTTCCGAAACGGACATATCGTAAATCTTTTTGTTCGGATCGACGTTAAAGCCGTACTGTTCGCAGATCTTACGCATTTTTTCGCCGATGACCTTTGTATTGAGGCGGCCTTTTTCCTTGATTCCGAGAACCATATTTTCCGCCGCGGTAAGGACGTCAACGAGTTTGAAATGCTGATGGATCATGCCGATGCCAAGGTCAAAGGCGTCGCGGGGAGAATCAATGATGACCTCTCTTCCGTTGACGCAGATCTCACCGCCGTCCGGATAATAAATACCGGAAAGCATATTCATCAGAGTGGTTTTGCCGCTTCCGTTTTCGCCGAGCAAAGCAAGTATCTCGCCGTGGCGTATCTCGAGGCTTACTTTGTCGTTGGCGATAACGCTTCCGAATGTTTTGGTGAGGTTTTTAAGCTGTATTGCAGCCGTTTCCAAAAAAATCACCCTTCCTCAAAAGTGATAAATAATTTCTTTTCAAAAAAGACCTTCGGAAAAACGAAATTCCGCCGGTCAAAAAACAGAGAAAAGAGAAGAATTCTCTCTGTTTTTTCATCGTCGGAAAAACCAAAATGGGGCCGCCATAAAAACGGCCCCATTTTCAGGTGAATCAATTATGCGTCAAGACGGGTGATGCCTTCGAGGATATAACCGAAATAAGGAGCGGAACGGTCGATGGATTCCTCAACCCATTCGCCTTCTGCGCAGGTGAATTCGGTGTTGTCCCATACATAGTAACCGGTCCAGGGACCTGCGAATACGTGGATGGAACCGTCGATGATGCCTGCTGCTACGGAATCAAGAACTTCCTGAGTGCCGGGAGCTGCAACGGCGGTATTGAGAGGGCTGGTGAAGTTTGCGCCTTCGGCATAGCCGCCGCACCAGTCGGTAACGATTTCTTCTCCGTTGAGTACGCACTGTACTGCATAGGTAAGATAGATGGACCAGTCTGCACGGGCGGAGATGATGGAAGCTTTGGGTGCAGCGCTGCTCATATCGGAGTTATAGCCGCAGTGGAAAACACCTGCTGCTTCAGCGGTGGTTGCGGGAGAGGTGTTATCGGAATGCTGGCTGATGATAACTGCGCCCTGGTCGATAAGGGACTGTGCGATCTGGCCTTCTTTAACGGGGTCGGACCAGGAGTCTGCTTTGAGGGTGATCATGGTTGCGGAAGGGCAGACGGAACGTGCGCCGAGATAGAATGCGGAGAAGCCGGAGATAACTTCCTCGAAATAGAAAGCAGCGACATAACCGATAACTGCTTCATCTTCGGTGATGGTGCCGTTTTCGATGAGTTCGTTGAGTTTAAGACCTGCGGCAACGCCTGCGATATAGCGTGCTTCATAGATGGAGGTGAAATAGTTGTGATAGTTGGGAAGGTCGGAACCTGCTGCCTGGGAACCGGTTGCATGGCAGAACTGGATTTCGGGATGCTCTGCAGCAGCTTCGGTCATGTAGTCGCCGTGACCGAAAGAGGTTGCGAAGATGATATTGCAGCCTGCTTCGATGAGCTCGTTGATGGCGGTTGCACAGCCTTCGTCTTCACCGATGTTGTATTTGTTGATGATCTGGTCTTCGGAAATTCCGAGGTTTTCGGCCATTTTCCAGGTTCCGAGGTCGTGGTTATAGGTATAACCCATATCGGAAGGATCGCTTACGTGGACAAAACCGATTTTGATGTTTTCAGCAGTGAGGGGTTCATCGGAACCATTGTTTTCTTCGCCGTTGTTTGCGGGCTCGGAAGAGCAGGCGGCAAAAGAAAGTACCATTACAAGCGCAAGAATGAGAGCAAGCAGTTTTTTCATGTTTTTCCTCCTAAATTTGCATTTAAAAGATTTTTGTTTATAAATAAAAATACGCGAAAAAGCGCATTTTTACCGAGAATCATTCGCGGAATCCGATTTCGCCGGTTTCCGCATCGAGCTTGTCAATAATTGCAAGGGATTCAAGATGATAGCCTTTTTCGCGTAAAGAGTCTCCGCCGCCCTGGAAGCCTTTTTCTATGGCTATTCCAAGGCCTTCAACAGTTGCACCGGACTGACGGACGATGTCTAAGAGTCCGTTGAGCGCACTGCCGACCGCAAGGAAGTCGTCAATGATAAGGATATGGTCGTCGGGGTTGAGATATTTTTTGCTTACGAAAACATCGTAAACTCGTTTTTTTGTAAATGAGGTTACTTTTGAAGAATAGATCTCGCCGTCAATGTTGAGGCTTTCGGTCTTTTTGGCAAAGACCACGGGAACGTTGTCAAAAGCAGTGGCGGCGATGCAGGCGATGGCGATTCCTGAAGCTTCGATGGTCAGGATTTTTGTTATCTTCTGTCCCTCGAAGCGCTTTTTCCATTCGGCGGCCATCTCCTGAAAAAGAGAAATGTCCATCTGGTGATTTAAGAAACAATCGACCTTCAGGACATTACCGGCGCGCACTACTCCATCTTTTATGATTCTTTCTTCAAGAATTTTCATAAAAATCCCCTCATTTCTTCGGTTATGAAATAGCAGCGATATTTGAAATTCATTATGTTATGATTTTAACTTGAATTCCAAAAAAATTCAAGGGTTTTTGCAAGAATTCTACAAAAAGATGCTAAAATTGCTGAAAAAAAGCCGGAACTTTGTGGGCAAAGACGAAAATATTTCAAAAAAGAAAGAAAACTGTCACAATGACCATAGAAATGACAAGAAATTATGCAAAATATCTAAAGATTTTTTCTGATACTTGACGAATTTGTGTAAATGGAATATCTTATTTTTGAGGAAATTATGTGCGGAGGGGAAGGTTATATTATGGAACACGAGGTTCTTATCGGCACGGTTAAAAACAAAAAGCAGTTTGAAGTGAATTTTGCCGAAAAATTCTATCATATACCGGAAGCCGTTGTTCCGAAGGATATGCTTCCGGTGGAATACGTTGCGCTTTATCTTCCGGCGGGGACCTTCGGCGATGAGGACGGATGTATAAAATTTTACGGCAGGGTCGTAAAAACGGAACTGGTCAGAAGGGGAGAGGTAACCTCCATTCCGGCGCGCAATCCGGATATGACGTATTACAGATTTGACATAGAGGAATGGAAAAAGCTCGAATCACCGATTATCCGCGAATGCGGCGGAATTTATGCAAAGGCTTTCACAAGCCTTGAAAAGCTCCTTTCAGCAAAGAAACTTTCGGATATCGTCAACACCGAAAGGGCGGTTGCCAGGAAAATAAAAAGCCGAGGCTTCAAACCGGAGGAACTGGAGAAAATCGAAACAACAAAGGATCCGGTCGGGGTAAAGCTTCTTGCTAAAAGGATAAACGAAGCCGCCGGAAAGGAAAAGGTCGTTCCGGTTCAGATAACGAAATATCTTCTTGAAAACGGGTATCTTGAGATTGCCTTTGATGAGAAAACAAAAACAGAAAACCGCGTGCCCACGGAAAAAGGCGCGGCTCTCGGAATCGAAAACTTTTGGGAGATAAACCGCTTTTACCGCGAATACAGCAAGAATTATTACAGTGAAGCGGCGCAGAAATTCATCATCGGGCACCTCAACGAGATAATACTGATAACCATTGACGAAGCTTATAAAAATAATTGAAAACGGCGGGAGAACA
>CAZOOL010000070.1:0-8877 GCA_964581405.1 uncultured Oscillospiraceae bacterium
CCGGATTCCCAGCGCGAAACCGCCTGGCGCGAAACCCCGAGCTTTTCCCCGAGTTCTTCCTGCGAAAACCCGGCTTTTTTGCGTAGTAAAAGAAGCTTTTCACCAAATGTCATCAAAGAGCACCTCCTTGCTTTTTACAAGGATATTTTAACTCAAAACCTTTGCTTGCGGCAATAACTTTAACCTTACATTGCCGCAATTTTATGTAACATCTGCGTTTTTTCTCTTTCCCCGGCGAAAATTCAAAGAATCGGCAAATCAAACCATCTTTTTATTTAACTTCCGCTCCGCCCCATTCAACCGCTGTGAATCCTTTCCTTTCCGGGGCAAAAAGTTCCTGCGGTTCAATTTCAACAGCTTCATCGAGAGGCTTCCATGCCATAAATACCCTGATGAGGGTATCAGGCATAGGCTCTATTTCAAGCCTTGCAAAGTCGGTATAGGCTTCCCCCTGAAAAGCAATAAGGTTGTATTCGTTCTGTTCCATTTTAGGGAGCCAATAGATTATAAATTCGTTTGCCTCTCTTCTCGAAAGCCCGAGCTTTTCAAGGGCATCTTCGAGGAATCCTGCGGTTTCCTCCCCCGGAACGCAGAACCCCTTCGAAAAATCATATTCCGCATTCGAATTGCCTTCCCAGTAAAGGCAGTAATATTCTTTCCCGTTTTCATCAAAAAGGGTCCCGTCCGGCATGGCGGTGACCTTCCAGCCTTCGTTGTATTCCGGATAAACCGCGGCGAGCGTTCCGGCGTAATCAAGTTTCACCGAAACCTCCGTTTCCTCCTCCGGATAAAGATAAACAACCGGCTTTTCATCGAATATCTCGTCCTCATATCTTTCGATAACGGTAATCTTTTTTGCGTAATAGTATCCCTTTACTTCTTTGAAAAGGATTTCATCGAAAGGCTCGGCTTTTTCGCCGGCCTCAATTCTGACTTTGCAGTTATAAACCCAACCCCACTGGTATTTATCCCAGTTTTCACTTTCCATTTCCCGGGTACTGATTCCGGTTATATCGTTCCAAACAAGTTTCGTATCATCGGTAACGTAAAATCCGTATTCGTTTCCTTTTCCGTCACAGATTATATAACAATTTTCCGCGGAGCTGTATCCCGATATCTCCCCGGTATATGTTTTCCCGAAGGAACATCCCGAAACGAGCACCAAAAGCATCATAGCAAAGGAAATTATTCTGATATATTTTTTCATTGAAATTCCTCCCTTCATAACAATAGTGCCGAAAAAGCAAGAATTTGTTGCAGCAAATCCAAGAAAATCCTGCAAAAAAAGGGCGGAATGATTCCGCCCTTCGTTTTATTGTTTATACATACTCGGATAAGCCGGTTCAAGGGGCGTTCCAAGGGTATAATCCTCATAAACCGTCGCCAGCATATCTTTGAGGATCGCAAAAGAACGCCTGCTGCAAAGAGCGAGGGTATCAAGGTCAACGTTATATACCTTATCCCCTTTTACGGCGGATTTTTTCTTGTAAAGGTCGCTGGATTCGAGGTCAATAATATGTATGTCGGTATTCACGAAAAGAACCTCCGGATCAAATTCCTTCCAGCTTTCCTCCGGAAAAGCGTATCCGGTCTGCTCTCCGGCGGCATTGAAAAATCCCGCCGCGCTGAGAAGCTCATTCTCCATGGTTCCCCCCGTTACCATCATATAATCGAGCGCCCGGATAAACGCCGCCGTTTTCCGTTCTCCGGAATAGGCGAGCGCCGCAAGCTCCGCGTCATATTCCGCAACATAGCTTTCCCCGAAAGCCGGTCCTTCGACCGCGCCGAGGAAGAAAAGCGCGATATCCCGATAAAGCTCCCGCAGGGAATCAAGACTTTGGGGCGCTTCGATAACGATAACCGTTATGTTCATCTGCTGAAGCTCGATAAGCGTGCTTTCCTCGTACTGCGAAAAAGTAAGGATGTATTCCGGTTCTGCGCTTCTGACGGCTTCCATATCCGGAAGCCGAACCGAACCTATGGACGGAATACCGGAAGCCCCGCCGAAATTACAGTAATCCGAAACGGCGCAAACATATTCCAAAAGGCGCATATCGTTTATGTATTCCGCCAGCGCCGGCGAAGCCACCGCGACCTTTTCCGGCGCGGCTTCAATATCCGCTCCGAAAACGTTCACCGGCCAGTTCGGGTCATCAGGCTCAACTATCTCCACTTCGGAGCTTGAGGACGAGGTCGGCTGTTCGTCATTTCCGAAATCAAGATCGAATATTTTATCGAGCCCGATGTTTTCCATAAAATCACAGCCCGAAAAGCCGAAAACCATAATTACGGCGAGAAATAGAGAAATTATCTTTTTATTTTTCAACGGCTCTGCCTCCATATAAAATCTACATCCTTATATTATATTAATCTGCCGCCGTTGTCAAATACCGAAAAAGCCTCTGCCCTTTTTTATTGTAAAAAAGAATAAAAAAGCAGTTTTACAATTGTGCAAAACGCAGAAATTTACATTTGTCGCAAAAACATCTTTACTTCCGTCCCCGCCGAAAATATAATATAGTTAAAGAATAAAAAAGGAGGATATCATCATGAAAAAATATTTTGTCATCGTTCTCGCCCTTTTCCTTTTATGCGGATGTTCGCAAACAGATGCGCTTGAAGAAGTTGTTCCTTCCGAAAGCGAAGCATCCTCCGAAAGTTCTTCCGTAACTGAAGAAGAAAAGGGCCGCTTCGAAAACTTTTTCGATTTCAGCGGCGAAAAAATAAGCTACGTCGAAAACGTTACGGAATTCACCTTGGACTATACTCTTGGATGGAACCTCCGTACCGAAGGATATGTAAAGATAGAAAATCAGGAAGAAGCGCGTTTCGGTTTTACCCAAGGCACCGCAGCAACAAAGTACAGCGTTACAAGTGATCTTTTTCCAGTAACTTCGGCTTTCTGTACAGAAGCGGAATATTGGTTCGGTTATCCGGAAGAACAGGTTGAATTTTCGGGCGTGTTCACATACAAGGATGACGGATACGGAAATATGATTTTCGGATTCTTCCCGTATTACAATGAAGAGGGAGAAAACCTTTATCTTGTTCACGAAAGAACCGAAAAAAACGAAAGGCTTCTTCGGGAACTCGAAGTTTCGCTTTTTGAACTTACGGGAAAAGAAGTTCAGCCGCTGTGCCTTACGTTGTCGTATTATGACGAAGAGGGAAACATTATCAAAATTGATTCCATCGAACAGCTTGAAGCCTATACCGGAAAAGAATTGGAAGATGATTTGAAATACGTTGAAGCGGCGGTATATTTTACAAGCATTTCTGCCCGGGGACGCAACGTTTCGCCCTATGAAAATATTTATGACACAAGCATATCGGGCTTTGCTGAAAAAATTGAAATAGGAGAAATCCACTGATAAGGAGGATATCAACATGAAAAATTTATTTGCCGTTATTCTTGCCCTTGCTCTTTTGTGCGGATGTTCGCAAACGGAAATTCCCGAAGAAAACGGCTCTTTGCAAAGCGAAGAATCCTCCGGAAGTTCCTCTCTGCCCGAACAGCCTGTGGATGAAAACGTATGGACGACCCTTCGTGATTTTTCCGGCGAAAAAATTGATTATGAAAACCGCGTCTTTCAGTTTTCTCTTGATTATGTTTATGCCTGGAATCTTTGCTCGGACGAATATATAAGATTTGAAGATCCGTATATGACCGGAAAGGAACAATCCCTTTTCGGATATCAGATTCAGAATATCCGAACGGTTTATGAAATTCCTTACAGCATAAATGATTTTGCGGCCTGTGTTGATGCGGGCTATTCATTGGGCTGGTCGGAAAAAACTGTTTGTTTTACAGGGGTTTTTGCCGTGCAGAAAAATCATTACGGCGAGTTTTTTGCTTTCTTTCCCTATTATGAAGAGGGCAAAAATATGTTTTTTGTTCACCAAAGAACCGAAGAAGCGGAAAACCGTCTTAAAGAGCTTGAAGCTTCTCTTTTTGAACTTACCGGAAAGGAAGTTCAGCCCGCGAACGTTTTTTGCCGTTACAATGACGAAAATTTTCAGATGCACGCCATTCTGTCTTTCGATGACCTTGCCGGATATACCGGAACGGATTTCGGCGAAAATGTAAAGTATATCGAAGCCGCGGTCTATTTCAGCTATCTTGATTTTAACGGAAGAAGCAACGCAAACGACTCGGATATTTATGAAACCGACATATACGGAAACATCAGCAAAATCGAAATTATTGAAATCCATTGACAAAGAACCGTGCCGAAAAAGAGGCACGGTTCTTTGCTTTTTAAATAAGTTTTTACGAAACGGAATAAAACTGCCTTGATTTGCGGAGCATTATGTTATAAACTGTATTTGTGAAAACATATCCTTTCAGAAGGAGGAAGTAAAAATGTTCCCCATCAGCATGATTACCGGCGAACCTTTATGGAATTCTCTTCCCGCCGCGAAAATAATAAATTATCCCCTTGAAAAGGCGGATTACAAGCCCTATGCCCAGGCGCGCCTTTGCATCTCAAACGACGATTTTTATATCCAGCTACTCTCTTTCGAGGTTTCGCCGGAAGAAAAAAGCATCGTAGGCGCCGCAATCGCGCCCTTTGCGGAAGATGACGGAGGAAAGAGATACTTTTGGCTTTCCACCAACCGAAGCGGAACCCTCGTCTGCAAATATATCGACGAAACCAACGGCACCGAAACCGAAGTCACAAAACATATCTCCGTAAGGATTTATACCGGCGAGGACGAACAGGGCGTCTATTGGTGCAGCAGCTTCACCCTGCCCCTCTCTCTCATCGAAAAGGTCTTCGGAAAAAGCTATTTTGAGCCCGGTCACAGAATGAAGGGCAATTTCTATAAGCTCTGCGACGGCGCAAAGCCCCATTACGGAAGCTTCTATCCCGCGGATTTTACCGATATCAACCCCCTCGGAAGCCGGTATTTCGGCGATTTTGAGCTGGCTCTGTACTGATTGGAGGAAAGACTATGCCAAGATTTTTCGTTGAAAGCGTCGAACCCGATTTCGTCGAAATAACCGGCGAGGACGCAAGACATATCGCCCTTTCCCTCCGCATGAAAAACGGCGAAAACCTCGTGCTCTGTGACGGAAAAGGCCGCGAAGCCGAAGCAGTTATCCGCGAAGCCTTTCCCGAAAGCGTCGTCCTCGATATCCTTGAACGCAGGGATTCCGCCGCTGAACCGGAAACCGAGGTTATTCTTTATCAGGCCCTCCCGAAATTTGATAAGCTGGAATACATAGTCCAAAAATCCGTCGAGCTCGGCGTTTCGAAAATCGTTCCGGTGCTCACATCAAGATGCATTTCCCGCCCGGACGAAAAAACCATGAAGAAAAAGCTGGAGCGCCTGCAAAAAATTGCCGACGAAGCCGCAAAACAAAGCGGAAGAGGAAAACTCCCGAAGGTGGGCGGACTTCTTTCCTACAAAAACGCCGTGCTCGAAATGGCAAAGGCGGAAACGCCCATCTTTTTCTTCGAGCACGCCAAATACCCCCTGCACGAAATAATGGAAAAACGCAGCGGCAAAACCATTGCCGTTATGGTCGGCAGCGAAGGCGGTTTTTCCGATGACGAAGCAAAATTTGCCGCCGAACACGGCGCACTCATTGCCTCTCTCGGTCCCCGTATCCTCCGCTGTGAAACAGCGCCGGTCGCCGCAATATCAGCGATAATGTATGCCGCCGGAGAAATGGAGATAAAATGAAAAAACTCGGCTTTGCGGGCGCTGTTCTCGCGTTCGCCATGCTTCTTTCCCTTTCCGCGTGCTCAAAAGATGTTCGCGAGCACTCAAGCCTTCCAAACGAAAGCACCGTTGTGCTCAATCCCATTGAAAACGATTCTTCTTCGGAATCTTCCTCCCATACAGAGGAAAATTCCGCCCCTTCCGAAGAAATCCCCGAACCGCAGCAGCCGAAAATTCCCGTGCCGGAGGATCCATCCGTGCTCATTCTCGTGAATCCGGATAACTATATCCCCGACGACTATTCCCCGGTGCTCGAAACGGTTCAGGGCAAGTATCAGCTCGATATCAAAGCCGCAGAAAGCGCAAGAAACCTTATTGCTGCCGCAAAGGAAGCAGGCTTTGATATGGCTCTTTGTTCCGCATACCGCACCGTTGCAAAATCCGCGGAGCTGTATGAGCGCAAGGTCAACCAGTTCATAAGCTACGGCTATTCCGAAGCAGAAGCAAAAACCGAAGCGGCAAAATGGGTTGCTCCGCCCGGAACAAGCGAACACCACACCGGTCTTGCCATGGACCTTGTTTCGTCGGATTACTGGTCCTATTACAGCGACCTTGAGCACGATTATGAAAATTTTGATTCCTTCAAATGGCTCTATGAGCACTGCGCCGAATACGGTTTCATTCTCCGCTATCCGAAGGATAAACAGGATATCACCGGAATCACCTATGAACCATGGCATTACCGCTATGTCGGCGTTGAAGCCGCGCTCTATATCATGGAGAACGGCCTTTGCCTCGAAGAATATCTCGCGCTCATCTCGGAATGATATCCTTTCTTCCGAAAAAATTTACAAAAGAACTGTTTTCTTGCCGAAAGATTTGTGATATTGTATTATCTGTTATATTTTCTTCCTGGAGGTGTCCCCCTTGTCTTATTATGGCGAAGATCCCCGCAGTACGGTTTATCACGCCGGAAACGGATTTTATAACCCCTATGTTGAACCGCTCTGGAAAAAAGAAAGGCGTTCCCTCCGCAATGCCGGAAACGGAATCGGCCTCACCGCCCTCGGATATGTGGCAATTTCCTTTGCCGCGGCTTTTTTCTATGAAATCCTCATAATCTTTCTCTATCCGGCAGCGAACATCCACGGCTTTTTATACGTCACCGAAGCTACCGAATGGACTTTTAACCTTGTTTTCTATATAATCTCGCTTATAGTTCCATTCGGGATCTACGCCCTGTGCATGAAAATGCCCTTAAAGGTTGCCGTTCCCCTCCGAAAAGCGAAATTTGATCTCACCCTCGGCGGAGTCCTCATAGGGCTCGGCGGCAGCGTTATCGCTTCCTATGCCACCGGATATCTCCAGCTCGCGCTCGAAGCCATCGGCATAGGCATTTCCATGCCGGAATACGCCCTGCCGGAAACCGTTCCCGGGCTCGTTCTTTATGCCCTTTCCATGACGGTTGCCCCCGCTTTCATCGAAGAGATCGTTTTCCGCGGAATAATGATGCAAAGCCTTCGCCGCTACGGCGATATATTCGCTCTTGTGGCTTCGGCGCTCATCTTCGGAATTTTCCATCTCAACCTTATCCAGATGCCCTATGCCTTCATTCTCGGTCTTTTCATCGGCTATTTCGTCATGCGGACGGGCTCCCTCTGGGTCGGCATTATAATTCATTTTATCAATAACAGCGTGGCTGTTGTTTTTGAGTTTGCCGAGGTCTCCGTTTCGGAAGAAGCCCTCATTATCGCAAACCTTGTGTATAATCTTGTCTGCGTTATACTTGCTGTAATAGCGGTCGTGCTCATTCTTGCGAAGTATAAGGATATGTTCCGCTTTGAAAGAAGCCGGACTCTTCTTTCCGGCGGAAAGAAAACCCTTTATTTTATAACCTCTCCGGCGCTCATCCTTGCGATGATAGTTGCGGTTTTCATGACCATGCCCTATATTGATTTCCTCTGGCTCTGATGAAGGGAGGCGCTTTCCTTGACCGATGAAGATTATATGCGCGAAGCCCTTTCCCTCGCAAAAAAAGCCTTCGAGCTGGGCGAAGTTCCCGTCGGCGCTGTCGCCGTATGGGAAGGCGAAATCGTCGGACGCGGAATGAACCTTCGCGAAACGGATAAAAACGCTCTCCGCCATGCGGAAATCATGGCGATAGAGGAAGCCTGTAAAAAGCTTGGCGGCTGGCGCCTTTGGAAGTGCGACCTTTATGTGACCCTTGAACCCTGTCCCATGTGTACCGGCGCCATCATAAATTCAAGGATAAAAAGGGTCGTTTACGGCGCTTCCGACCCGAAAGCCGGCTCCTGCGGAAGCCTCGTGAACCTTTTCGACCTCCCGTATAACCACAAGCCGGAGGTCACAAAAGGCGTCCTCGAAGATGAATGTTCCGCCCTTTTGAGTGAATTTTTTGCAAAGCTCCGCGAAAAAAGAAAAAACCAAAAGCCTTCCGTCTGACCGGAAGGCTTTTTCTTTTCTCCCCGCTTTTCTTGACAAAGCAGAACGGCATGCTATAATAGTTGCATACGCAACTATTTCAAAAGCAACAAAAAAAGAACCCGCGCAGCGGCGGGGCTTCGTAAAACAGTTAACTAAACTTGAATTTAAGAGGTAATAACATGATACATTTGGTTGATATTGATGATGAAGCAGGACGAACAGATTTGGAAGTGAGCGAAGAACAGCAGAACTATGTATGTACGAGTTTAGTAATGCTCGCAAGAGCATGGCTACACCGCAAGTTGCGTCCACGCGTATTCAATGTCTATGATGATGAAACTGCGGTGGGAATGGGTATGTATTTGGATGACCCTGAAAAGAATGCTTACGACTTCTGCCAGCTTTTCATCGACAAGCATTACCAGGGAAAAGGATATGGAAAGGCCGCAGTCGGTCTTGTCTTGGACGCAATGAAAGAAGAAGGGAAATACCCAAAGGTCTCGATGTGCTATGTCGAGGGCAACGATGCTTCCCGAAAGCTTTTTGAACAGTTCGGTTTTGTGGAGGTATCTCACCCTTGGGATGAAATATTTATGGAACGTACTCTATAATCTCAATACTACAAATTCAAATGTGTCGAATAGATAAGGACGCACTTCTATGCACCGTTCGGAGTAATGCGTAATGTGCGGTGTTGCTCCGCATCGGAGCCTCCCTTGTGCAAAGGGAGGTGGCACGGCAACGCCGTGACGGAGGGATTGT
>CAZOOL010000071.1:0-8815 GCA_964581405.1 uncultured Oscillospiraceae bacterium
TTTTTAATAAATTGCTTTAACTGTTTTATACGTTATAATGCGGCCGTAACGGCGGTATGCCGAAAGCGGAAATATTGCATAAGGTTGACAGGCTGAATAATTTCGGATATTCTATTAATATTATTATAAACAGTTTTATGATACCGGCGTGTTTGCCAAAGGCGGCACAGCCGTTATATGCTGATATGAGGAGAGCCATGTATAAGATTGAAGAGAAAAAAGAACTCAGCCCGGAAATCATGCTCTATCGAATCAATGCTCCGCTCGTTGCCAGGAAAGCAAAGGCAGGGCAGTTCGTTATTCTGCGGGTGGAAGAAGGCGGCGAAAGAATTCCGCTTACCATTGCCGATACGGAGCCGGAAAGCGGTCTTGTGACAATCATATTCCAGATAGTCGGTTATACGACCCATCGTCTTTCCCTGCTGAAAGAGGGGGAATATCTTCTTGATTTTGCGGGTCCCCTCGGAAAAGCCTCGGAACTGGACGGAATCAAAAAAGCCTGCATCATCGGCGGGGGAAGCGGTTCTGCGACCGCTTATCCTCAGGCAAAGGCTCTCCGTAAAATGGGGGCGAAGGTAGATGTTATATGCGGCTTTCGCAATAAAGACCTTGTGATTCTGGAGGAAGAATTCAAAGCCGTATGCGATAATTTATATATCTGCACCGATGACGGTTCCTTCGGCAGCAAAGGCTTCGTAACACAGAAGCTGAGGGAACTGCTGGAGGAAGGAAAGAAATACGATGCCGTAATAACCCTCGGTCCTTTGCCCATGATGAAAGCGGTATGCGATATCACAGAAGAACCGTATATCAGAACTATAGTTTCCATGAACAGCATTATGCTTGACGGTACGGGAATGTGCGGCGCCTGCCGTCTTACGGTGGACGGAAAAATGAAGTTCGCCTGCGTGGACGGTCCGGAGTTTGACGGCCACAAGGTGGATTTCATCGAAGCCATCGAGCGGGGGAAAATGTATCATAAAGAGGAAAAAGAGTCTTTTGAAGCGCATCGTTGCCGCCTTTTGGGAGGTGATAGGTGATGGAATACAACAAATCTTCCGAAAAAGTAAAAATGCCGGAACAGGACCCAAAGGTGCGAAGCAAAAACTTTGAGGAAGTTGCACAGGGCTATACCGCGGAAATGGCGGTGGAAGAAGCCCGCCGCTGTATGAACTGCAAAAAACAGCCGTGCGTGGAAGGATGCCCTGTCAACGTTCATATTCCGGATTTTATCGCAAAAGTGAGGGAAGGAAAATTCCTCGAAGCCTATGATATTATCCGTTCAACCAATGCTCTGCCCGCCGTTTGCGGAAGAGTATGTCCACAGGAAAGCCAGTGTGAGGGGAACTGCGTCCGCGGCAAAAAAGGCGAATCGGTGGGTATCGGACGCCTTGAACGGTTCTGTGCGGATTACGCCATGAGCCGCGGGGGGACGGTCGGAACCGTAAAAACCGAAAAGAACGGAAAAAAGGTCGCCGTAGTCGGAAGCGGACCCGGAGGTCTTACCGCGGCGGGAGATCTGATAAATCTGGGTTATGATGTAACGGTGTTTGAAGCGCTCCATCAGCCCGGCGGAGTGCTGAGCTACGGAATCCCGGAGTTTCGCCTTCCGAAAGAATTGGTGAAGCGGGAAATAAAAACGCTGGAAGAGCGGGGCGTAAAAATTGAATGCAATATGGTCATCGGTAAGATCCTTTCTTTGGAGGAGCTGAAAGAGGACTATGGCTTTGATGCTGTTTATATAGGCAGCGGAGCGGGTCTTCCGAACTTTATGGGGATCCCAGGGGAAAACCTTAACGGAGTATACAGCGCAAACGAATTCCTCACCCGCACGAATCTTATGAGATCCTATGATTTTCCTGATACGGATACCCCCATAAAGGTTGGAAAACGGGCGGCCGTAGTCGGCGGCGGCAACGTGGCTATGGATGCCGCGCGCTGTGCCAAACGTCTTGGCGCGGAGGAAACCTATGTCGTTTACCGCCGGAGCGAAGAGGAAATGCCCGCCCGGCGGGAGGAAATTCATCACGCCAAAGAAGAAGGCGTTATCTTAAAGAACCTTACGAATCCAACGGCGGTTCTGGGAGATGATAAAGGCTGGGTAAAAGGTCTGAAATGCGTGGAAATGGAACTTGGGGAACCGGACGCAAGCGGCCGCAGAAGACCCGTTGAAAAGGAAGGCAGCGACTTTATCCTTGACGTTGATACGGTGATAATTGCCATCGGAAGCTCGCCGAATCCGCTGATCCTTTCCGCTACGGAAGGTCTTGAAAGCGATAAACGAGGCTGTATCGTCGCAGACGGAGAAACAGGGAAAACCAGCCTCGAAGGAGTTTTTGCCGGCGGCGACGCAGTAACCGGTGCCGCCACAGTCATTCTTGCCATGGGCGCAGGCAAAAAAGCCGCCGCAGCCATACATGAATATCTGAAAGATAAATAACCGAACAGAAAAAAATAAGCTCCCGCCGGGAGCTTATTTTTTTGCGTTATTTTTGCGGAATTCCGCAGGGGAACAGCCCATGGCTTTTTTGAATTTTGTTGAAAAATAGCTTCCGCTGGAAAAACCGGTTTCATAGCATATTTCGGTTATGGTTTTATCAGTTTCCAAAAGGAGAAGCGAAGCCGCTTTTATACGCACGGAATCGAGATAATCGAAAGGCGTTACGCCCATGCTTTCGCGGAATTTGCGGAAGCAGTCCCTTCGGGAAATATTCGCGGATTTCGCGATATCGCAGACGGAGATATCGTCGGTATAATTGTTCTTTATATAATCGGTCATCTTTGTGATGGAAAAGTTCATTCCGCAAAGCTCCGGATTATGGTAAGAGCGGTTATTCGCGTGAATAAGGCAGATTATTTTTGTAAGATAATCCCTTGCGAAAAAATCATAATATGGGGACTGCGCTTCGTCCATAGCGAAAAGTTTTTCCGCATATTCAAGACATTCGGCGTGCCAGCTTACGGAAGGGGAGAACTTTATGAACCGAAGCTCGCCGTTGTTGATAATGGGCAATATATATTTTGTGAAAAAGGGGTTTTCGCTTTCGCTTCCGGTGATGAATGAAGGCGCGAATACTGCCGTAAGGAACTGAGCGTCCATGCCTTCGGTCTGAGTATAGCCATGGAACATTTCGGCATTGAAAAAAGCGCCTTCGCCTTTTTCGATGATTATTTCAACGTCATCGACGAAGGCTTTGATCTTTCCTTTCGTTACAACGACTATTTCAAATTCCCTGTGCCAATGAAGGGGAACGCTTTCATTGGCATAATCGGAAATATCCGCAAAATAAAGGGAATAGGGAAGTCCGTCCGTGACGTGAAGGTCATATTCATAGAGGCTTTTTCCTATTTTTAATTCTTTGATTCTTTTGAACAAGACGAAAAACTCCTTTGGCACTATTTCTAAAAAATGTGGCGCAGTTTTAATAGTGATAAAATTATAACACGGTTATAATTTAAATGCAAACATTAAAATGAAAAGGAGTGCCTAATTATGAAAAAAGTAATTGTTGCCCCGAGCAACTATATTCAGGGCAATGGAGAAATCAAAAATCTTGCTGATTACTATCTCAGATACGGCAATAAAAAAGCATATATGATCGTTGATGCTTTTATCAAAGACAAATACGAAAAAGAAATCGTTGAAAGCTTTGTTGAAAAAGGCGTTGATTACGAGCTTGCTGTTTGCGGCGGCGAATGTTCTTATGATGAGATCGCAAAACATTTCGCAGCTCTCGACGGCGCTGACGTAGTTATCGGCATCGGCGGCGGCAAAACCATGGATACCGCAAAGGTTGTTGCATATCGTGCGCATACCCCGGTAATCATCGTTCCTACTTCCGCTTCCACTGATGCACCCTGCAGCAGACTTTCCGTTGTATATACTCCCGAAGGTATCGTTGAAAAATACGAATTCTTCAATTCCAACCCGGAAGTAGTTCTTATGGACCTTGATATAATTGCGGACGCTCCCGCAAGATTCATTGTTTCCGGCATGGGCGACGCAATGGCAACCTATTACGAAGCAATGGCAAGCACCAGAACCGGCTCCACCACCATGGCAGGCGGAATGGCTTCCAAAACCGCTCTTGCAATTGCAAAACTTTGCCGCGACACCCTTCTCGAAGACGGCGTTAAAGCAAAACTTGCGGCAGAAAAACATGTTTGCAGCGAAGCTTTTGAAAACGTTGTTGAAGCAAATACCTATCTTTCCGGTATCGGCTTTGAAAGCGGCGGCGTAGCAGCTTCCCACTCCATTCATAACGGTCTTTGCACCCTTGAAGCATCCCATAAATTCTATCACGGCGAAAAAGTCGCTTTCGGCGTAGTTTGCCAGCTTATCATGGAAAACAACCCCGATCTTGACCTTATCATCAAATTCTTCAAGAGCGTAGGTCTTCCTGTTTGCCTCAAAGACTTCGGTCTTGAAAACATCACCGATGAAGAACTTATGCAGGTTGCAACCACTGCAATCGGCCCCGGCGAAACCATCCACGCAATGTATATGCCCCTCAGCCCCAAATACATCTTTGACGTAATTAAAGCAGCGGACGCATACGCAAGCAAATTCTAATTTCTAAAAAAGGAGAAAAAAGTTTAATGAAAGCAGCAATTTACCATGGAATCGAAAACGTAACCGTCGAAGAAGTCGCAATGCCCGAATGCGGCGATTATGATGTTATCATCAAGAACGTAAAATCCGGTATCTGCGGAACCGATATCGGCGCATACTATAACGGCGGCGATGCAGCAGGCATCTTCCCGGAACACCAGTTCGGTCACGAAATGGCAAGCGTTGTCTATAAAGTCGGCGCAAAGGTTGATCCCGAAATTAAAGAAGGCATGAGAGTTTTCCTTAACCCCTGCCTTTCCAAACGCCCCGACTGCGGTCTTTCCATCCTTGAAATCTGCGATGAATGCGGCGCGTTCTCCCAGTACGTTCAGGTTCAGGACGCAAAACTCCATTACAACCTTTTCCCGCTTCCCGAAAACGTAAGCTTTAACGAAGCGGCACTTATCGAACCTTTCGCTGTTGGTATGCACGGCGTAAATATGGGTAAAGCAACCTCTTCCGACAGAGTCGTTATCTACGGTGCAGGCATGATCGGTCTTTGCACCCTTGCAGCATGCCAGAGCAAAGGCATCAAAGAAGTAGTCGTAGTTGATATCAACGAATGGCGTCTTAAAAAGGCGGAAGAAATGGGCGCGATCCCCTTCAACGCAGCAAAAGGCAGCCTTAAAGAATTCCTCCAGGAAAAATTCGGCGCAGATCTTCAGAGCGCAGCAGGCCAGAGCGCTGTTGACATCGACCTCTATATCGATACCGCAGGCACCAAAACCATCATTCCCGAAGTTCTCGGCATGGCAAAGAACCGTTCCAGACTCGTTATCGTTGCTCTCTATCATCACGACGTAACCATCAACCCCTATCAGATCCTCGGCGCAGAGATGGACGTTGTAGGTTCCTTCGCATACGCAAACAGCGATATCGAGGAAGTTATCGAAGCTCTCCACGCAAAATCCACTCCTGTTGAGCAGATCATCACCCATCACTTCACTCTTGACCAGATCAACGAAGCCTTTACCCAGGCCAAAGACGCAAACTGCGCTCTTAAAGTTGTAATCGATCACGAATAATCCCATCTGAATACCCCCAATAAATGACAAAAAGCGGTGCTCGTTTTGAGCACCGCTTTTTGCCGCGAAAAAATTTGGGGTAATGCAAGAAAAACGGAAAAATTTCTCACTATTTAAATGAGGGCTGAAAAAAGGAGGAATTTTCTTGAAAAAACTATTGGCAGTAATTCTTGTGATATTTGTGCTCTGTTCCTGCGGGCAGGGACAGGTTTCATCTCCGACCGGAGGAGATTTGAACGGCGAAAACGGTTTTCCTCCGAAGCTTATACTTGAATACGGAGGAACCGAAACGGCGGCGACGGTCGGTTCCTATAATTGGGAACAGGATAACGGCGACGGAACGGCAACGAATACCATTGCCTGCGGACTTCATCCGCTTCAGTTCGGAGATATTGCGACCCTGACAGCTGGCAAGGCAAACAGCTTTACACTTGTTTTTGCCGACGGAATGGTATCCTATGAGATAAGCCGCTGGGCAGTGGGCGAAAATTATCTTCTTGACGGCACAGGCGAAAGCTATGAAATCGGCGATGAGGAGAAAGTGACTGCTGATAACAATACGCTGGTTGTTCCTGATGACGGAAAAATATATGTTTACGCGCTGAGCGTTCACTATGAATGTGGAACGGTGGAATACGGCTTCAAAATCGAGCCTGCGGACGAATGGGGAGTGACTCTTTCGGTGAAAAATGTTACCGCAGCCGGCGCGACCCTTGTTTTTACCCAATCCGGAGGAAACCCCACCGGCGAATTAACTACCGGAAGCTACTACCGCATAGAAAATGTGAATAACGAAGAACTTGCATTTCTTGTTGACGACGTTGTATGGACTGCCGAAGCCTACGTTATTCCCAAGGACGGCAAGCTTGAAATGCCTGTGAAATGGAAATCGCTCTATGGCGAACTTCCGGAAGGAACTTACAGGATCTATAAACAGGTTATGGATTTTCGGGGAACGGGAGATTATGATGAGAAGGAATATTTCGCGGAATTTACCATTCCTTTTGAAGAAAACACCGGCGGAAAAGAAGCCGTAAGCATCGCACAGCTTAAAATAGTTGACGGAGCGGAAAGCGGTCAGCTCGTCCTTGCAGGAACCGGTGCAGGGGAAGTCTATACCCTGACGGTGGGGGATATCCCGGTCTATCTTGACGGAGAAAAAGAAGATGCTTCCGTTCTTGAGGACGGCATGACTGCGGAAATCAGATATAACGGAGATATTTTGGAAACCTATCCCGCAACCTTTGGAGAGGTGGATTCCATCCATGTTTACAGCCTTGGTACAAAAAATAACCCCGGCGGGACTTATTATGACCTCTGCGGGCTTTATCTCAAGGTGCTCAACGACCTTTGGGAAACGGACAGCGGACTTAACGGCGGCGCGGAATACGTCAGCGTTGACCTTTCGGAAGCCCCGGGAAATCTTACCGAAGGAGAAAAATCCGCCGTTGCATGGATATTCGGCTGCGAGCATGGTCTTGAGGCGCTCACATTGACCATGGAGGAGCTTATTGCCGAAGGCTGGCTCGTTGCCGCCGGCGGCTCGGATGACCTTTATCGCTGGGATAACGGCGTTCTTATGACTATTACCGATGATTGGGGAGAGGATTTTGATACACATTATTCTCTTCCGACGATAAAATTCAACGCAATGAAATGGCGTTCGCCGCTCGGAGCATATATATTCAGCGGCTGCAGCGCAGTTTGGCCGCAGATGGGCACTTGGACCGATTATAATGTCGGCGCCCACGCAATTTCCTGAAAGCCTGTTTGCAGGGGCGGATATTATCCGCCCCTTGTGAAGCATGGATTCATATGCTATACTTGATTTATAAAGGAGGTATCAATATGACGGAATTTTTGAAAAATCACAAAAAAGCCTGCATAGTTTTCGGGATGATCGCTGCGGCGGTAATTTTTGCCGCTTATCTATATGCGCTTTTTCTTCCGGGATATTGGTACGGCGACGTTTTTCTTTATAAAGAAAAATCTCCTTTCGAGGGAATGAGTGTCTTTTCCGGTCACGATTCATATTACGGCGCAGATTATGAGATGACCATTGCAAAGGAAGGCAAAACGGCGTATATGGTCTTTACCGTAAACGAAACGGAGAGAAGCTATGAGATAACTTCCGATGATTCCGTAGATCATAATCCGGACGTGACCATTGTTGAAAACGGAGAGATTATTTTTAGCGGAACAACAAAATCAGGTTTTCTGTTCGATGAAAACGATGAACTTTTTGAACCGCCCATAACCATAAGCTATGATACTTACGAGCCGACTGAGGAGGAGCTTTTTCCCTCCTATACATGGCTTTACGGCGTTTCCCGGAGCGTAAAAACCGAAACGCGCGGAGAACCGGTATGGCTGCTTTTTATTGCGGTTGTTTCTGCGGTATTGATTCTTGATATAGTGAATCCGGATCTGTTCTGGAAGATGAGGCATTGGATGGATGTGGAAGGCGGAGAACCGAGCGGTTTTTATCGTTTTATGCAAAAAGCGGGACGTATCCTCGCTTTGGCTGCAACGGCTGTTTTTATGATACTTACTTTTACAATGAGAGTATAAAAAAGAACCACCCCGAACCTTGTTCGGGGTGGTTCTTTATGGTTGACTTTTCAGAAAAGCAGCATTATTCCGGCGATAGCCGCGGCAATAAGCGGATAGCCGAAAACGGTTCCGAGCCATTTTCTTATAAGGACTTTTTTAGGAATATAGGGCATTAAATCCTCCGTTCCGGGAATAAGCCATGCCTTTGTTTTTCCGACCCAGTACCAATCAATGAAAAAACGGTCGAAAAGACCGGCAATCAAAAGAACGACGGTCATTTGCCAAAAGCCTTCGAAAAAACCTTCTGCTCCGTTTATCCCGTAAACCATAAGGGGAGTAAGAATAACAATCGGCGCAAAAAGCGCTATGCAGGTGATGACAAAGCTCTTTTTTATTTTTTCTTTGGTTGTAAACCCAAGCTCGACGGCTCTTTGCTGAACGTCATCTTCATAAAGAACCACAAGCCCCACGGGACCGTTTGCGATGCCGACCACGCACACTATGAGCAGGGCAAAACAAAGAACGATACCTTCAATGATAAGAAGCATAAAAACACCCCCGAAGCGTTATGTCAATTCGATTATAGCACAAATTTTATTATAAACAAGAAAAGATACAGCGAAAT
>CAZOOL010000072.1:0-4422 GCA_964581405.1 uncultured Oscillospiraceae bacterium
GTATCTCTCGTCAATCGCTTCCTGATATGCGTTCATAACGTGCTCGTAACCGGCAAATGCGGAAACAAGCATGATAAGCGTGCTTTCCGGAAGATGGAAATTCGTGATAAGTCCGTCGAGCACCTTGAATTTGAATCCGGGATAAATAAAGATGCTGGTATCGTCATCGTCCTCGCGAATCTCGCCGTATTTTGCCGCAACGGATTCGAGGGTACGGCAGGAAGTCGTGCCAACGGCAATAACCCTGTGCCCCGCAGCTTTCGTTGCGTTGATAAGGTCTGCCGTTTCTTTCGGAAGCATATAATGCTCGGTATGCATGATGTGATGCTCAAAATCCTCGACTTTTACAGGACGGAAGGTTCCGAGACCCACATGAAGAGTAACAAAAGCGGTATTTACGCCTTTCTCTCGGATTTTCTCAAGAAGCTCATTGGTAAAATGAAGTCCCGCAGTGGGCGCCGCCGCGGAGCCGATGGGGTCTGAATAGACAGTCTGATAACGCTCTTTATCCTCCAGTTTTTCGGTTATATACGGCGGAAGGGGCATCTGTCCGATTTCATCGAGTACGTTATAAATATTGCCCTCGTGTTCAAACTTTACAATGCGGTTGCCTTCCTCGACGATGTCGATAACCTCCGCTTTAAGAAGTCCGCCTCCGAAAACAAAACGCTTGCCGATTTTGGCGTGTTTTCCGGGTCTTACAAGGATTTCCCATACGTCAAGGTCGATCTGCTTGAGAAGAAGAAATTCGATGGGAGAATGGGTATCCTCCCTTTCGCCGATAAGCCTTGCGGGGATTACTCTTGAGTTGTTGAGAACGAGAAGATCGCCCGGTTCAAGAAGGTCAATGATATCATAAAAATGTTTGTGTTCGATTTCGCCGGTTTCTCTGTTAAGATGCATAAGGCGGGAATGGTCTCGCTGATCCGCAGGATGCTGTGCAATAAGCTCCTCCGGAAGGTCAAAATAAAAATCGCTCGTTTTCATATGATCACCAATTATTTCAAATTTTAAAAAAATATTGACACGAAAAATATGTAATGATAAAATCAAAAACATATTCATATAACTTATATATTATATTGCAACAAAGGTTTTATTGCAAGCTATTTTATTATAAGGAGGCCGTATTCGTGAAAAATTATAAAGTCGGCATCATCGGCGCCACCGGAATGGTCGGTCAGCGCCTTATCACTCTTCTTTCGGAACACCCCTGGTTCCATATCGAAGTTCTTGCCGCTTCCGGAAGAAGCGCCGGAAAGACCTATCAGGAAGCCGTTTCCGGGCGCTGGGCTATGGAAACCCCTATTCCGGAACCTGTTAGGGATATGACCGTTCTTGACGCGGAAAAAGATGCGGAAGGAATCGCTTCCGTTGTTGACTTTGTTTTCTGCGCTACTAATATGGATAAAGCCGCCGCCAAAGCCCTCGAGGAAAAATACGCAAAGCTCGAATGCCCCGTTATGTCCAATAACAGCGCGAACCGCGGCACTCCGGACGTTCCCATGATAATCCCTGAAATCAACCCGGAACATATGGAAATTATTTCGGAACAGAAAAAGCGCCTTGGCACAAAGCGCGGATTTATTTCCGTCAAGTCCAACTGTTCGATTCAAAGCTACGTTCCCGCTCTCCATCCGCTTATGAAATTCGGCATCACAAAGGTTCTCGCCTGCACCTATCAGGCAATTTCCGGCGCAGGAAAAAACTTTGAGCGCTGGCCCGAAATGGTGGATAACCTCATCCCCTATATCGGCGGTGAGGAGGAAAAAAGCGAAAACGAACCCCTTAAAATCTGGGGACATATCGAAAACGGCAAAATAGTGAATGCCGCTTCGCCCGCAATCACGACCCAATGTCTTCGTGTTCCGGTTTCCGACGGACACACCGCCGCAGTCTTTGTAAGCTTCGAAAAAAAGCCTTCCATCGAAGAGATAAAAGAGCTTTGGAAGGAATATAAAGGCGAGCCGCAGCTTCTGGAGCTTCCCTCCGCGCCGAAGCAGTTCCTCACCTATTTTGAAGAACCGGACCGCCCACAGGCAAAGCTTGACCGCAATCTTGAAAACGGCATGGGGATTTCCATCGGAAGACTCCGTCCGGACAGCCAGTACGATTATAAATTCGTGAGCCTTTCTCATAACACCCTGCGTGGTGCCGCAGGCGGCAACGTACTTATGGCGGAACTTTATGCCGCGAAAGGATATTTCGATTAAAACATAATAAAGGAATCCTCCGCATAGATATAAAAAAGAAATTTATATCTCCGGAGGATTTTTTATATGAAAAACACCATTTTCAAAGGCTGCGGAGTCGCGACGGTCACTCCGATGAGAGCGGACGGTTCCGTTGACCTTAAAAAATACGCTGATTTTGTTGACGAACTTATTCAGAAAGGCGCTGACGCAGTAATAGTCAACGGAACAACCGGCGAATCCGCTGCCCTCTCCGATGAGGAACAGTATAATATTATCTGCTGCATAAAAGACACTGTAAACCATCGTGTTCCGCTTATTGTCGGCGCCGGAAGCAATGATACCCGCCACGCCGCAAGGCTCGCGCTGAACGCACGCAACGCCGGCGCTGACGCCGTTCTTTCCGTAACCCCATATTACAACAAAGCGAATGAAAACGGGCTTATCGAACACTATTCCTTTGTAACAAAATGGTGCCAGCTCCCGACCATTGTTTACAACGTGCCTTCAAGAACGGGCTTGGATATAAAACCGGAAACCTATGCCAAGCTTGCGGATAATCCGTTCATCTGCGCGATAAAGGAAGCCTCCGGCAACGTTGCTCAGGCAGCACGGACTTTTGAACTTTGCGGCGACAAAATTGATATTTATTCCGGCAGCGATGAACTTGCTCTTCCGTTTATGAGCATCGGCGCAAAGGGGGTAATTTCCGTTGCCGCAAACATAGTTCCCCATGAAATGCAGGAGCTTTGTTCCCTTTATTTTCAAGGCAAAATCCTCGAAGCCGCAAGAAAGCAAATTGCGCTTATGCCGCTTATTGACGCGCTTTTTTCGGACGTCAACCCGATTCCGGTCAAGGAAGCGCTCAACATGACGGGGCATGAGTTCGGACCATGCCGCCTGCCCCTCGGAAATATGGAAGAAAGCAAAAAAGAAAAGCTCCGCGCCGTTCTCGAACGCTATGAGCTCCTTTGAGCACCGATACATATTACATTTTGGCTTTTTGAGCATTGGGTTTTCCGAAAAGCATCTTCTGCCGGTGCTCAAAATACTGCGTAAAATTTTCCCGAAAGGCTGTTTATTTATAGAAATAAAATGACCGGAAGTTTTTAAATTCTTCCGGTCTGTTTTTATTCTATTCCGACATATCCGGTCTTTTCGATTATCTCCTGCCCCTCGTCCGAAAGAATCCATTCAAGGAGTTTTTTGACGTTTTCATTGTCGTTACCCTCATAGGTAACGGCATAAAGCGGCGTTATTATCGGATATTTTCCGTTTCTGATATTTTCCGCCGTCGGAGCAACTCCGTCTATGCTCAAAATCTTTATATCCGGATTTTTTATTATGCCCTCAAGGTAGAATCTATATGAAAAGCCGATGGAAGACGGCTTGCTCCGATAATCCGAAACCACATCGACTATTCCGGACATAAGGCTGTTCACCTGTTCCGTCGGTGCTTCCATAATCTTCTTTCCGTCCATAAAGCGAACGAGCATACTCTGGCTTCCGCTGCCCTCATTGCGCTGATAAGCAACGATAGCTTCGTCATCGCCGCCAACTTCCTTCCAGTTGGTTATCTCTCCGGAATAAATCCCCCTGACCTGTTCAGATGTGAGGTTATCCACCGGATTATCTTTATGAACAAAGAAAACGAAAGCATCATATCCTATTGGAGTATAAACGAATTCCGTTCCGTTTGCCCTTGCTTCGGCAATCTGCTCTTGCGAAGGATAGGCGCCGAAGAAGATATCCGTTTGCTTTTCACCCAGAAGCTTATATCCTCCGACGGTGTTGTTATATTCAAAAACTCCGTCCCAAAGCTCTGTGGATTCCGGATAGACCGCGTTTACAAAAGCGGAATAAACCGGGAAAACCGCCGCCGCGCCGTCGATAACCGGCAGATCTTCTTCAAGTTTAAGGCTCGCCTCATGCTCAAGTGTGACGATTTTCGATTCGTCATCAAAAGGAAGGTATTCATTTACGGCAATATTCGGGGTTGTGTTTACGGTTATGCTTTCATCGTATTTTACCCAGATTGCATTCGCTATCGCCGCAGCAACGATTATTGCGGTAAACATTCCCCATATTATAAATAGCTTTTTCTTTTTAGGAAACCAGATAAGAAGAAGCAAAAGCACCGGAACAATAAAATATGCTGCTCCGGTTATGACCGTATTAAGGCCCAGTATTGCCGAGAATATAAGTATCGCAACAAGCGAAATATATGAAA
>CAZOOL010000072.1:4522-8805 GCA_964581405.1 uncultured Oscillospiraceae bacterium
GGAATTTTCTTCCGAACCTTTTTCCGTTTTGATCGTTATCGAAGTATCCGCAAAACCCGCTCCGGCGGTTATAATAATTTCATCCTTTGTCGCCTCAAAAACTTCTTCAGAGAAAACATAGGATTCCATACTGCCCGCAGGAATTATAATTACTATTTCCTGTTTTTCACCGCTGCAGCCGGAAAAAGCAAGCAAAAGGCTGAAAATTAAAATAAAAACAACAATCTTTTTCAAAAGAACGCCCCCTTTATATTTATTTTCAGCTTAATTATATATTATCATTTTTTACGATTCAATATAATGCGGCAAATCTTAATAAAACATTAAGATCTTAAAAAAAGAACGCCGCGTTGCGGCGTTCCTGAATAAAACTTTATTCCCTTTCCGTCCGGATAGTAAAACTTTCCGGCAAATTGAAAATATCCTTCTTGAGAAAAATCGGATAGAAATATTCATCCCCAAGCCTTTCAAAAGGAAGCCATTCAAAATATTGGCTGTGACCGTTTTCCAAATGAGTGAAGTTCTCTCCTCTGTCAAGGATATCCGTTTCGGAAATATCCATAAGAAAATAAACACAAAGCTCGTGATAATCAATTTTATCAACGTCCTCTGTAAAAAACGCCTGATTGAGCCAAAGCGGACGTATTATTTTCGGAACAATACCGAGTTCCTCCTGCGATTCCCTTATAACCGCTTCTTCGGCTGTTTCCCCTATTTTTATCCTTCCGCCCGGAAGATAATAATACGGCGAGCGCTCGTCCTTCATAGCAAGAATTTTGCCGTCATGAATTATCATGGCGCAGGCTCTGTAATTGAACTTTTCGTTTCCGTTTTTAAATGAAATATCCACCAAAATCTCCCCTTTCATCTTTTATAAAGGCAAAAATACGGCGCTCCGGAAAAGAAGCACCGTATTTCGTTTTTATACTTCGTATTCTTCGCCGTCTTCCTCAAACTCATAATCATCGGAAGAAAGCTCCTCAAAAATTTCCTTGAGGTCGGAAATCCCTTCAAAAGTGGTCGTGCTTGTCCAGATAGAAGTTATCTGGTCAAAGCAAGGGATTTCCGTAAGGAAGGCTTCCTCGCGTTTTCTGCGTTCGGTTTTATTGAGCTTATCGCATTTCGTAAGGGCGATGATGAAAGGCATTTCATTATCGATCATAAAATCAATCATCTGAATATCGTCCTTCGTCGGGGCATGGCGGCTGTCAACGAGCTGGACCACAAGGCGGATATCCCTGTCGCTCATAAGATAACCCTCAACAAGATCTGCCCAGCGTTTTTTGTCGCTTTGGGATACTTTCGCGTATCCGTAACCCGGCAAGTCAACAAACTTTACACCGTCAACGTCGTAAAAGTTTACGGTTACGGTTTTACCCGGCTGACTCGAAACCCTCGCAAGGGCTTTTCTGCCGAAAATGGCGTTCATAAGCGAAGATTTTCCGACGTTTGAATGTCCCGCAAAGGCAAATTCAACGTGCTCCGCCTTCGGAAGCTGTTTCGAAGTGCCGTAAGCGGCATCGAATACTGCATGATTATAGTTCATGTTATCCTCTTTTACTGAATGTTTACGGTTTTATTTTCGTGCTCGTGACCGATAAGCGAAATTTCTTCTATAAAACTGTTTTCTTTTGCTGAAACGGCCGGACTTACGAGGGCTGTTTCGAGAACCGTTTCAACCTCCGAAGCAGGAACAAAGTTGATTGCCGCTTTTACAACGGGATCCACTTCCTCGAGATCGGGAAGGTTTTCCTCCGGAATAAGAACGGTTCTGACTCCGGCTCTGTAGGCCGCCATGGTCTTTTCGCGAAGTCCGCCTATGGCAAGGACTCTGCCGCGAAGGGTAACCTCTCCGGTCATCGCAACGTCCCTTCTGACTGGAATACCGGAAAGCGCAGAAACGATAGCCGTAGTAAGAGTTACGCCCGCGGAAGGACCGTCCTTCGGAACAGCACCCTCCGGAACATGGATATGAATATCCTTTGTTTTATAAAAATCGTGCTCAATTCCGTATTTTTCGGTACAGGAACGGACGTAGCTTATAGCCGTCCTCGCGGATTCCTTCATAACGTCGCCAAGGTTACCCGTAAGCTCGATTTTTCCGTTACCGTCAAGTATCGCAACCTCGACCTGGAGCATATCTCCGCCGACGGAAGTCCACGCAAGACCGTTTACAAGGCCGACGGCATCGCTCTTCTCGATGGTTTCCGGACGGAACTTTTTCACTCCGAGGAATTCCGTGATATTGTTTCCGTTGATAACGACCTTTTCTGTTTCTCCGCCGACGATTTTCTTCGCCGCTTTTCTGCAAAGGCTTCCGATAATTCGCTCGAAGTTACGGACTCCCGCCTCCCTTGTGTAATAATCGGCAATGGCATAAAGCGCGTCGTCGGTTATTCTGAGGGTTTTCGCGGTAAGGCCGTGGCGCTTCATTTCCTTTTTGACAAGGTGCTTTTTCGCTATCTGGAATTTTTCTTCCCTCGTGTAAGAACTAAGCTCAATGACCTCCATACGGTCATAGAGCGGACCCGGAATGGTGCTCGCGTCGTTCGCTGTGGTGATGAAAAGAATATCCGAAAGGTCGAAGGGAACCTCTATGAAATGATCGCGGAAAGCGTAGTTCTGCTCCGGGTCAAGAACTTCCAGCATAGCGGAGGCCGGGTCGCCGCGGAAATCATTGCCCATCTTATCTATTTCATCAAGAAGGATAAGAGCGTTTTTGCTTCCCGCAAGCTTGACCGCATTCATAATGCGTCCGGGCATCGCGCCGATATAGGTCTTTCTGTGGCCGCGAATATCGGATTCGTCCTTCATTCCGCCAAGGGAAATTCTTGTATATTTTCTTCCCATGGCGGCTGCGATATCCTTAGCAATGGAGGTTTTGCCGACTCCGGGAGGACCCACAAGGCAGATTATCTGTCCTTTGATATCCGGCTGGAGCTTTCTTACCGCGAGAAGTTCAAGAATACGTTCCTTGACCTTTTCAAGGCCGTAGTGGTTTTTATCAAGCTGTTTTTTCGCCTTTTCGATATCTATTTTCTCTTCGGTTTTGGCGTTCCACGGAAGGGCAAGACAGGTATCGAGATAGCCGCGGATAACGCTTGCTTCCTGGCTGTTGAAAGGCATTTTATAAAGCCTCGAAACCTCATCAAGGAGCTTCTGCTTGACTTCTCCCTCAACACCGGCAGCTTCTATTTTCATTCTGTAAGCATCCGCTTCGTCCTGAATATTTTCGCCTTCGCCAAGTTCTTCGGTTATGGCTTTAAGCTGCTCGCGAAGATAATACTCGCGCTGGTTCTGGTCGATCTGTTCCTTGACCTTCTCATAAATATCTTTTTCGACTCCGAGGATATTGTTCTCATTTTCGAGAACTCCCGCAAGCATCTCAAGACGCTTGACGTAGTTGGATTCCTCAAGAATAGCCTGCTTGTCCTCATTATCTATGTTGAGGTTTCCCGCAAGGAACTCTCCGAACTGCGCCGGATCGTCCATACCGAAAGCCTTGACAATAAGCTCCTTGGGCATCTTCGGAACAAGATATGTATATTCGTTAAAAAGGTCTTTTACCGTTCTCATAAGAGCATCGCAAAGCACGGAACGCTTCGGGCGAAGCTCCTTGAGCGGAAATTCCTGAGTATTCGCAACAAGGAAAAGTCCGTCGTCGATTACGTCAAGAAGCTTTGCGCGGTATTTTCCCTCAACAAGCACCCTTATGGTATCGCCTTTGCTTTTAAGCACCTGGCGAACCTCTGCGACGACGCCGACCTTATTTATGTTGTCAGTCTTGATCTCGTCTTCCTCCACATTTATCTGTGAAGCAAGAAAAATCATTCTGTTGCCCTTCATTACCTCCTCAACGGCGGCAATGGATTTTCTGCGGCCGACGTCAAAATGAAGTATCATATTGGGGAAAAGAACGATTCCCCTCATGGCAATCATCGGCATAGTAATGATTTCAAGTTCTTTTTTCTCTGGCATATTTTTTCACCTCCGGTATAAAAATATCGGAAGCGGCAACCTCATAAAAGCGGCTGCCGCTTGTAATTTTCATTTTCTTTCCGCGCCGGCAGCAATCTGGAGCGGAACATTCTTTTTAAGCGGGTTGTGTTCAATTCTCGGCATTGCGCCGGAAGTTACACAGTCTTCTCCGATAACAACGACTTCCGCGGTTTCATCGGAAGGAAGCTCGAACATAAGCTTTCCAAGGGTCTCTTCCATGATGGAACGAAGTCCCCTTGCGCCTGTTTTTCTGTCGATGGCTTTCTGTGCAATGGCCTCGAGAG
>CAZOOL010000073.1:0-8762 GCA_964581405.1 uncultured Oscillospiraceae bacterium
GCCTACGGCAACGGTCCCCCTTCCCCTCTGGGAAGGCATATAAACAACAATTTATGCGCTTTACGCTTTACGTAACAGTAATTTTTGTATTAAATTATAAATATTATATTAAATATTATAAAGAAATATTGAAAAAGAATATATTTTTGTGTATAATAACTCTGAATAATGGAGAATTATGTTCATTGGAGGCGGATTTTTGAAAGAGATATACCTTGACAACAGCGCCACAACAAGAGTATATGAACAGGCCGCCAAGGCAGCTTTTGAGGTAATGACCGAAAATTACGGCAATCCTTCTTCCCTTCATATGAGAGGCGTTCTTGCGGAAAAGGTCATGGAGGAGGCAAGAAGGGATATCGCCAATGTGCTCGGCGTGAACCCGGAAGGGCTTTATTTCACCAGCGGCGGTACCGAAGCCAATAACCTTGCGGTTATCGGCGGCGCACTCGCTAAAAAGCGCAGGGGAAACAAGGTCGTTGTTTCCGCTTATGAGCATGATTCCGTAATCAAAAGCGCGAAACAGCTTGAAAGCATGGGGTTTTCCGTAACATGGCTTGCGCCGGACGAAAACGGAATAATAACGCCCCAATCGGTTTTTGATGCGGTGGACGAAAAAACCGTTCTCGTTTCGGTGATGCTTGTCAATAATGAAATCGGCGCCATCAACCCGATAAAGGAGCTTTGCGCCGCCGCAAAGCGCAAAAATCCGGAAGTGGTTTTTCATACGGACGCCGTTCAGGGTTTTTGCAAGCTGCCTTTCAAGGCGGAAAAATCCGGCGTTGACCTTGTTACGATAACCGCCCATAAAATCGGCGGTCCGAAGGGCATCGGCGCTCTTTGGATAAGGAAGGGCGCAAGGGTTTTGCCGAACCATTTCGGCGGCGAGCAGGAAAAACAGCTCCGCCCGGGAACCCAGGCGACCCCGCTCATTGCGGCATTCGGTAAGGCGGTTTTCCTTGAAAGCACTTCCATGCCCATAAGAAAACAGCGCATGGAAGCCCTCGAAAAGCATTTCAGGGAATCCATAGCGGGGATTGACGGAATAGTAATAAACTCGAAAGAGGGCGCGCTTCCGAATATTGTGAACATCTCCGTTTTGGGGATCCGGAGCGAGATAATGCTCCATTTCCTTGAAAAGAGAAACATTTACGTTTCGAGCGGTTCCGCCTGCGCCCTCGGTGCGAAAAGCCACGTTCTTGCGGCGATGGGCTATGATTCTTCCAGAATCGACAGCGCAATTCGCGTCAGCTTTGGCAGGGAAACGGAAAAAGAGGATATTGATGAACTTGTTGCGGCGATAAAAGACGCAATGAGCTTACTTTGTAAATAAAAGAGGTTCATAAATGAAAGAAATCATACTTATAAAATGCGGCGAAATTGCCCTTAAAGGGCTCAACCGCTCCGGCTTTGAGGACAGGCTTATAAAAAACTGCAAACGCCGCCTCGAAGACCTTGGAAAATTCAAATGCTGGAAATCCCAGTCCACCATTTATATCGAACCCCAGGAGGACGACATTGACCTTGATGAGGCGGTTGAACGCCTTCAGAAAGTTTTCGGCATAGTCGCTTTGACGAGAGCCTGCGTCGCCGAAAAGAACTGGGAGGATATCACGGAAAAGGCAAAGATTTACCTTGCGGATACCCTTCCTTACCTCAAGACCTTCAAGGTCGAGGCAAAGAGAAGCGACAAAAGCTTCCCCATGAAATCCCCTGAAATAGCAAGGGAAATGGGCGCCGTTCTTCTTTCAAAATTTCATCATCTTCGCGTAAACGTAACAAATCCGGATATCGTCGTAATGGTCGAGATCCGTGAAAAATATGCATATATCCACGGTCAGCAGCTTCCCGGCGCGGGCGGAATGCCCGTTGGCACCAGCGGAAGAGCCCTGCTCCTTATTTCCGGCGGCATTGACAGTCCGGTTGCCGGTTATATGATGGCAAAGCGCGGCGTTGATATATGCGCGCTCCATTTCCAGTCGCCGCCCTATACCGGAGAAAGAGCATGGCTCAAGGTTCAGAGCCTTGCCCAGAAGCTTTGCGACTACTGCGGAATAATCGATCTTTTCTCCGCCGGATTCACCGAAATTCAGGAGGAAATCAAAAATAAATGTCCCGAAGACCTTTTCACTGTCATCATGCGCCGCTTTATGATGAGGGTTGCGCTCCGCCTTGCCGAAAAAGAGGAATGCGGCGCGATCATCACCGGCGAAAGCCTTGCCCAGGTCGCAAGCCAGACAATGCCAGCCATCGGCTGTACCGATGCCGTTTCGACACTTCCGGTTTTCCGTCCGCTCATCGGCATGGATAAACAGGAGATAGTCGAAATTTCCGAAAAGATCGGCACATTTGAAACGTCCATCCTTCCCTATGAGGACTGCTGCACGGTATTCACCCCGAGGCATCCGAAAACACGTCCGACCCTTGAGATGATTGAGGAAGCGGAAAAGGCCCTTGATATCGAGGCCCTTGTTGACAGATGCGAAATAACTCACCAGCGGCTCAGACTTTTCCCGAAGAAATAAGAGGTAAAATGAAAAAAGATTTTAATTTGAAAGGAGTGATTTCATGCAGTCAGAGATAATCCTTCTCAGCAACGTGAAACAGGATAACGTTGCGGGGCTCGTTCAGAAAGAATTCGAGATGCTTGGAATCGCCAACATCAAAGGAAAACGCATCGACGCGGAGCGTTCCGCAATCCACAAAAACGTCGCAGAGGCGCTCGCCGATTACAACGTAATTATGATAATCGGCGGAGTCGGCGAAAACCACGGAAATATGACCGTTTCCGCGGTGGCTTCCGCAATAGGTTTTCCCACAGTGCAAAAGGACGGAGAGATTTTCCCGGAAGGGGCTGAAATCTTCCGCAACAAGGAAGGCAAGCCCAGCGGCTGCGCCATTTCCCAGGGCAACCAGTGCATAATTATGCTTCCGGGCGAGGCGGATACTTTGCAGTTCATGCTCTGTTACAGGGTATCGAAATACCTTGCGGATTTCGTCGGCGGGGCGTATTCCCTCAAAACTCTCCGCTGCGCCGGAATCACAAAATCCGATGCGGAGAACGCTGTTTCCGCCGCGGAAACAAACGGAACTTCGGTTTGCGTTTATGAGGACGGAACCGAAATCGCAGTCCAGATTTACGGCAGGGGAACCGACAGAAAAGAAGCTTCCGCAAAGGTGAATAACGCGCTCAAGAGCATTGCGGCAGAGGCGGGTTCCGGCGCGTATGCGGTTGACGCGGAAAACGTGGGTCAGGCCTTCGGAAAGGAACTTTCCAGAAAGGACCTTAAAGCCGCTATTGCCGTTGAAGGAATCCAGCGAAACGAGATTGCCGCGGCAGCATATACAAACGAATATATCGGAAATTACCTCGGAACCTCTCAGGGGGTTTCCAGATACGATATTCCTGAAAAACTTCTCAAGCGCCACGGCAACAACAGCACATGGACAGCCGCGGTTCTTGCGGGCGAAGTTTGCAAGAGCTATGGTTCCAACATCGGTATTGCCATAACCACCGACCCCGCAAAGAACAATGATGGGGCGAATATCGCCGTATGCATGGGCGATAACGTATGGACGGAGCACGTGACTGCCGAAACGAGGGAGGAGCTCATCGCGGTTGCGGGAGAAAGAGCGGTTCATATCGCCCGCTCCGTTGTATTTGCCTATCCGAAGCTTTACGAAAATTCCGTTTCGCTCCGGGCGGCAGTTTCCGGCAAGGAGAAATTCAGAACCGCGAAATCCACCGCCGGCGGACAGAAATGGTACGCAAGATTTGTTCCGATGAAGGGCGACAGCAAAAGCGAGCTTATAAGAAAATCCGTTTTTATCATCTGCGTGCTTGTTTTCCTTGGCTCTATGGGTTATCTCAGCACGAAGGTTTTCGACGGCGTCAACCAGAGGCAGCTTCAGGCAGACCTTGAAGCGATGTTTGAACCGCCGAAGGATGTTTCTGAAGAGGAAATCAAAGAATGGGGATATAATCCGAAGCTCTATAAACTCTTCCAGGAAAACCCGGATACCATTGCGTTTATTCAGATCGACGATACCAACGTCAAATTCCCGGTAGTCCAGACCGCAAAGGTCAACGATAAGGGCCTTACGGGTCAGTATTATCTCCGCAAGGATTTTTACGGCAATTATTCCATGTACGGAACGCCGTTCCTTGATTACAGATGCGAAGCCGACCCGGACGAGCAGAGCACGAACCTCATCGTTTACGGACACAACGTCTATAACGACGGTCAGATGTTCAGCGACCTTATTAAATATAAGCAGCTCAAATTCTATAAAGAACACCCCATTATTCATTTCGACACCCTTTACGGCGATGCGGACTGGCTTATAGTCGGAGTTATCATCACCAACGCATACGAAAAAGACGGTCCCGTTTGGGATTACAATAACTTCATCAACGGCACCGAAGCCGAAACGAAGGAATTCCTCAATCAGGTGGCGAAAAGAACCCTCATCGTAACGGGCGTTGATTACAACACCAGCGACCACTATCTGACCCTTTCCACCTGCAGCTATGATTTCACCGATGCGCGCGTCGTTATCATCGCAAGACAGGTTCGTGAGGACGAGGATATCAGCACCCTTGATACCAGTAAGGCATATTACAACTCCAACCCGCTTATGCCCGACAAATGGTATCAGGCTGTTTCCCAGGCGCAGCAGTCCGAAACGGATGCTTCCTTCGGCGATGCAGAGGAAATCGGCGATGCTTCCGCTTCCTCCTCGGATATTCTGGAGCTCCGCATAGGAAGCTATCCTGCGAAGCGGGAATATAAAATCGGCGAAACCTTTGACCCCACCGGTCTTATGCTTCACGTTTACAAAAATGACGGCACTATCGAAGAAGTTTCCGAAGGATTTACCTTCGTTCCGAGCGGAGCTTTTACGGCAGAAGGCGATCACACCATTACGATAATCTATCAGGACGTTTCCGTCCCGATACTTGTATGGGTTTCTGCTGACAGCCAGGAAAGCGCTTCCTCCGCCGAAACGAGCTCCCCGGTGGAAACCGCCTATATTGCGATTCTCAAAAATCCGGATAAAACAAGCTATAATATCGGGGATAAGCTTGACCCGAAGGGACTTGTCGTCCGCGTTTACAAAACCGATAACAGCTACGAGGATATTTCCGATATAACAGCGGAGAATGTTGACGAAAAGAAGCTCACTTTCTCCCCGAAGCTGACGGATAAATTCACGGCTGCCGGTGAAACGACCATAAAGATAACCTATGGCGATTACAGCGCGACCTTCAAGGTCAACGTAAGCGGAGAAGCGGCGATAGACCGTATTGAAATCTATCAGAAGCCCGCAAAAACCTCCTATACAGTAGGCGAGACCCTTGATACCTCCGGACTTACCGTCAGAGTTTATAAAACCGACGGAAGCACCGAGGATATCACCGAAGGATTTACCGTTTCACCCAGCGGAACCCTCGGTACAGCGGGAAATATAACCATTACCGTAACATATAAGGAAGCGACGGCTACCTTCAGTATAACGGTAACCGAAGCTTCTTCCTCATCTTCCTCGTCTTCTTCCTCTGCATCATCTTCACAGAGCAGTTCAGCGGCGAGCAGTTCTTCCGGTTCTTCATCTGCGGCTTCTTCGAGTTCTTCGAGTTCTTCTTCCGCAGCGGTCAGCGCTTCAATCAGCGGCGTGAGCAGCTATTACAGCCAGTCCCTCGAAGATACGGTTGTCATAAACGGCGTTACCATGAGCGTTTTTGATGCGGTTTGCCAGATAGTTGCCTATGAAGCAGGCTATGGTCAGCCGGACGAGCACGTAAAGGCTCAGGCGGTCGCTTCCTATACATACGTTATGTATAACGGAGGAAAGGTCAGCGCGGGAACAAAAAGCTACGTCACCGAGCAGATAAAAAAATGCGTTGCCGAGGTTATCGGATATGCGGTTCTTGATGACAGGAGCAACAAATATATCCTTGCTACATATTTTTCCGAAAGCTGCGGAGAAACCGCAAACGCCGAATGGGTCTGGGGATACGCGAACAGAAACCTTATTTCCGTTTCCTCTCCCGTTGACGGATATACTTCAAAAACCTATACCATTTCCTCTTCTGAATTTGCGGAAAAGGTAAAGAGCAAGGCAGGCATTACCCTTTCGGGAAATCCCGCCGGCTGGATAAGCATTTCCAGCTATTGGGGAAGCAGCGACTACGTCAACATGGTAAACCTTGGGGGAACCCAGTACAGCGCGAGGAAGCTCCGTGAAACGGTTCTCGGAACCTCGAAGCTCCGTTCCACCGCTTTCAGCGTTACTTATGACAGCGCGAGTGACAGCTTTGTTTTCACCATGCGGGGATACGGTCACGGCGTTGGGCTCAGCGCGGTGGGTTCCATCGCCTATGCGAAGCAGGGATACAAATGGGATCAGATACTTCTCAAATATTATTCCAACTGCTACATAGGAATGAAATACTGATAAAAAAACACCCTTTGCGAAAAAGGGTGTTTTTTTGCAGGGGTTGCCCCAAAAGAAAATATGCGGTATAATACTGAAAAAAAGAAAAAGGAGCAGCCGCAATGATAAGAAATATAGTACGTGACCCGTTTTTCCTCGGGCAGAAATCAGAGCCGGCAACGAAAGCCGATATTCCCGCGGCAAAGGATCTGCTCGATACTCTTACAGCCAACCGGGAGGGCTGCGTCGGCATGGCGGCGAACATGATTGGGATCCGAAAGAGGATAATTGTTTTTGATAACGGCGGAAGCTATATGACCATGCTGAACCCGGAGATAATCAGAAAATCCGGCGAATACGAAGCGGAGGAAGGCTGTCTTTCCCTTTCGGGAACCCGAAAGACAAAACGCTTTCAGTTCATCACCGTTTGCTATCAGACAACGGACCTGAAAACGAAAGAAGAGGTTTTTTTCGGCTGGACAGCCCAGATAATCCAGCATGAAATAGACCATTGCAACGGAATACTGATATGAAAAAATCCGCCCCGTATAGGAGCGGATTTTTTATACTTTCGGTAAATCAGAAAACCCAGAAATGCATGGCAAAGGCACAAAGGATGCCGAGGATAATTCCGGTTATGACCTGGAGCGGGGTATGCCCGACAAATTCCTTGAGGACGACCTCCGGGAGTTCCTTTTTTGAAAAGCTCTCGAAGGAATTCACGAGGATATTGAGGAGCTTCGCGTGTTTACCGGCTTCGAGGCGAACGCCCATGGCATCGTGGCAGACGATTATGGCAAGTATGCCGCTTACGGCAAATTCAAAGGAACCGAATCCATAGGTAAGGGCGGAAATTGCCGCAAGGGAGGAAACGGTTGCGGAATGTCCGCTGGGCATACCGCCGTCACCGAAAAGGCGGGAAAAATCCCACGTCTTTGTGACGAAGGCGTGTATCATTACCTTGAGCACCTGTGCCACAGTCCAGGAAACTACGGCAGTCATAAAAAATCTGTTTGTAAGAAAATCAAGAACCTGTTCCATGAAAACTTCCTTTGTTAAAAATATCTCAGATAGATTATACCACAAAACAGAGCTTTTGTTTATTAAGATTTCATTATTTTGAAAAATTTTCTGAAAAAATTTCCGGAAGGTATTTTTACATTATCAAATAATCAGACCGGCGATAAATGCTGCGGCGGAAGCCGCAAGCGCAACGGCGATAAGCGGAAGCCTGAAATACGCGAGAACCGCCGCAACGACTGTTCCGATGACGGAGGTGGCGACTTCGCCCGTGGAGGTGAAAATTGACGGAATGGTCATGGCGCTCAGAACCGCATAGGGAATGTAATAGAGAAAACTGCGGAAAAAGGGCGATTTTATCTTTTTGCGAAAAAGGGTGAAGGGTATCATTCTTATAAGATAAGTTATTCCCGCCATCACGAGAACATAGGCAAAAACGCTCATTTATTCGCCTCCTCATCATCCTGAACGGGAAAGACAGCAGCGCAGAATGCCGCCGCGGACACCGAACAGATTATAATGGCGAAGCCGCCCGAAACAGCTTTGAGCACGCAGCTGAAAAGAATGCTCGAAGCGGCGGCAATGAGCACGGCAAAGAAAACGCCGCGGTGCTCACGGGCGGGAGGAATAATTATCGCAAGGAACATTCCGTAAAGGACGATGCCCATGGCGCTCGAAACAGCCGCCGGAAGGATATTTCCCGCCGCCGCACCGAGAAAAGTGCCGAAAACCCAACCAAGGGCGGAAATTCCGATAAGCCCGTACATATAGAAAGGCGAAACGCTTTTTTGGGAAACCGCGACGGCAAAGATTTCGTCGGTGATACCGAAGGAGGCAAGGAGCCGATGGAAGGTATTGAAGCTGCCGTCGAGCTTTTGAGAAAGGGAAATGCCCATCAGCGAATAGCGGATATTGATCACAAGCTGGGTCAGCGCCATTTCGATAAGGCTTCCGCCGGCGGCGATGATGCCGACCCCGGCAACCTGCCCCGCTGAAGTGAGATTTGTCATAGAGATCCCGACGGCGGCAAGAATCGAAAGCCCGAGCCCGGTTGCAAGTATCCCGAACCCGAAAGAAACGGAAAGATAGCCAAGGCAGATGGGGATTCCGTCTTTGATGCCTTTAAAGAAATCTTTTTTCAGAGCCACCGCCGCCTTTCGCAAAAATGATGGTGATATTATATCACTTTAAATCGGTAAAGGCAAGGCTTTTGCCGAAAAATGTTTAAAGCCTTTCCAGAGGGGAAGGCGGATTTTCTGCAACTTGTTGCAGAAAAGACGAAAGAGGGATAACCAAAGAACGCG
>CAZOOL010000074.1:0-8640 GCA_964581405.1 uncultured Oscillospiraceae bacterium
TGTTGCCGTTTTCAACCAATTTCCTGCGGCGTTTTTTCAAAAAACGTTTTTTCTTTATTTATACGTTTTTTCTGCATAAATAAAAAGCCCCTATGTGTTGGTTTTGTGTTCCGGCAATGGATTTCCCTAACCCATTTGAGCGAGCCGCAACGGTCGGTATCTCCGTTTGCCCGGTGGAGCGTTTTGCTCCTCTTAAATGGACTTTTTAATGAAGAGGAGCGGCAGCAATGGGTCGGAGTGTGTTTCTTTGCACGGGCAAAGAAATGGAGCAAGCAAATAAATTATTTTCAAACCAAAAAACAGAGGCGCTTCATTGCGAAGCGCCTCTGTTCTGAAAGGGTATAATTTTTATCAGCCTTTAAGCCCTCTGGACTGGCGGTCCATATCCTCGACTACGATATCGAAGATCTCGCCCTTGGTGGAACAGTATTCAAGAACCTTCCAGGGGGTGTTGGTGTGGTAATGGAGCTTTATAAGCTCCTCGTCGCCGACGACGATAAGGCAGTCGCCGGGGATTTCGTTCATGAGATAATCGTGGATCTCGTCCTCATCAAGGTCGGTTCCTTCGATAAGGAGCTGTGTATCATATCTGTATTCGGTTTCTTCCATGGGATTAGTCCTCCTTTTTATCTGCTTCCGCGGCAGCTTTTGCTGCTGCTTTCTGTGCTTCATATTCGTCGCGCTCGCGGCAAATCTGTGCCATGACTTCTTTCATTGCTTCCTTGCGGGCTTCATCGGTTACGGTGCGCTGAAAGGTTCCGCGGGATTCATCAATTTCTCTTGCGCGGCTTTCGCTGTAAACCTCGCCGGGAAGTCCCATTCCGCAGGAAAGAGCGGTGAGAAGGGCGTTGCCTTCCGCTCTGGCGGCATCAACAAAGCCGGATTCAAAGCCGACTTCGTCCCTTTCAACAATAGGGGTATAGATATGGGGCGAAACGGTCGCATCCTCGCTTACTGCGCCTTTTGTAACCATCTGGAGAAGAACAACGCGGATAGCGTCGGTTCTGTTGGGGGTAACCGCATTGCCGAGCGCGGCATGGGTCAGCGCATGAAGGGTCATATGGCCGTGCTCCCAAAGAATCTCCATAAGTTCTCTCTGTGTTCCGGTAAGTCTGATCATTTATAATTCCTCCGTGAGTAGATTGAAAACTGGTTTTGAATTTCCTGCTTTATTATAGCACGAATTTGCGCTTTTGCAAACAGTTATATTACAGAGCCGCCGTTAATATTGAGAACGGCTCCGGTCATATATGAAGCCTTTTCGCTCGCGGCAAAGAAAACCGCTTCCGCGATTTCCTTTGGCTTTGCGATATAGCCGAGGGCGGCTTCCTCTGCGACGGCTTCCATATCCTCTTTCGTAAACCGAGCGTTCATATCCGTATCAACGGCGCCCGGCGCAACGCAGTTGACCCTTATGCCGGAAGGACCCAGTTCCTTCGCCATGGCCTTGGTATATCCGATGACCGCGGCCTTCGTCGCGGAATAATGACATTCACAGGAACCCCCTGTGACCCCCCAGATGGAGGATATATTGACTATGGAGCCGCTTTGATTTTTCAGCATATTCCCGACCGCCCTTTTGGAGCAGTTGAAAACTCCCTTTACGTTCACGCCGAAAATGCGTTCCCATTCCTCGTCGCTGCAGTCCTGAAAAAGCCCGAAGGCGGATATTCCGGCATTGTTGACGAGCACCGAAATTTCGCCGAGCTCCGCTTCGATTTTGTCAAACATGGCGCAAACTTCGCCGTAATCGGAAACATCGGCACGGTATGCCTTCCCGCCGATTTTTTCCGCAAGGGCATTTGCCTTTTCTTCGCTTTTTTCATAGTTCACCGCAACGGAATATCCCTCTGCTGCAAATTTTTCACAGACCGCTTTTCCGATTCCGCGGCTTCCTCCGGTTACAAGAACGACCTTTGCCAAAAAAACGCCCCCCGTCATGATACTTTTTATAATATCATACGCCGTTATTTTTAGCAATTGTTATTTTTATCAAATGGTGATATACTCAATATGTATTAATTTTTCCGTCCTTTCATTTTTTGCCTTCGGAAAAAAGCCGCCTGCCCCAATATGGGCGGCCGATTGAAAAGGAGGTTTTTCCCCATGGAACCCACAAGACGTCTTTTTGATGAAAACGCATATATAAAAGAGTTTTCCGCAGCTGTCGTTTCCTGCTCCGAAACGGAAAAAGGCTTTGATGCCGTTCTTGATTCCACCGCTTTCTTTCCGGAAGGCGGCGGTCAGTTCCCCGACCGCGGATTTATCTGTCCCCTCGTTCCGGAAGAAATTTCCGCCGACGGAATTTATCGTGACCTGCCGAACCTTAAGGAGCGGTTCATTCCGGTTCTGGACGTTCAGGAGGATAACGGCGGCGTTATCCATCATCTTCTCGGAAGAGCCGTTCCTGCCGGCGCAAAGGTTTTCTGTTCTATCGACTGGGAACGCCGCTTTGATTTTATGCAGCAGCACAGCGGCGAGCATATTTTTTCCGGGCTTGCCCATTCCGGTTTCGGCGCGAACAACGTCGGCTTCCATCTCGGCCTTGATGAAACGACCCTCGACCTTGACGTTCCTCTGAACGGGGAACAGATTTTCGCGCTGGAATCTTCCGCGAACGAAGCCATATATAAGAACCTGCCCATAGAGATAAGCTATCCTTCGGAGGACGAGCTTGCGGTCCTCCCCTACCGGAGCAAGAAAAAGCTTACCGGAAAAGTCCGCATAGTCACCGTTCCAGGCTATGATATCTGCGCCTGCTGCGGAACCCATACCGCAAGAACCGGCGAAATCGGTATAATAAAAATAACCTCGTTCCAAAATTATAAAGGAGGAACCCGCCTTTTTATGCTTTGCGGAAAACGCGCCTTCCTTGACTACCAATCCAAAAACCGCAATATCCTCGCGGTCACAAACGGCCTTTCCGTAAAACCCGGCGAGATCTGCGAAGCCGTCGGCCGCCTCGAAAGCGAAATAACCGAACGCAAAATCTATGAATCCTCGCTCAAAAAAGAGCTTTTCTCGCTGAAGGCGGAAAAGCTCGGCAAGGGCGAAAAAATCTGTGTTTTTGAAAACGGGCTTTCGCCGGATGAGCTTCGCCGCTACTGCCTTACCCTTGCGGAAAACTTTGGCATTGCTGCGGTTTTTACCGGCGAAAACGGAAATTATAAATATGCCGCGGCCTCAAAAACCGAAAACTGTGCCCCCATCGCAAAAGCGATAAACTCTAATTTCAGCGGGCGCGGCGGCGGAAAACCCGAACTTGTTCAGGGAAGCTGCTTTGGAAATCCGTCGGAAATCAAGGCTTTCTTTGACAATTTGTAATTTATTGCGATTATTATACAAAAAGTATTTGAACGGAGGCTCCGATGAAAGCAAAATTAAAAAACGCTGCATCCGGGGCGCTTTGCGGTGCGTTCACCTTCTTCACCGTATTCCTGCTGACGCCCTCCATAGCCTCCGGCATTTTGGATTTTTTATGGATCGCGGCAAACCTTATTATCTCCTGCGCCGGAGCACTTTTCATATTTGAAAAACTCATCCCAGCAAAAGCGCATTGCGTTTTTCTTTCGCTTTTTATGCAGCTTGCCCTGCTTTTGATTTTTGCAGATCCCGTTTCCGATTTGCTCGGATTCGATCCGAATTCCGCCTTCGGCGGTCTTGAACTGCTCGGCTTTGCCGTTCCGTGGATATTTGGAACAACCGCCGCACAGTTTGCGGTACTTTTGATTTTCAGAAAGCTTTGTAAAGGAAAGGAGCTTCACAGATGAATAAATTTGACGTTCTTAACGCAGTAAAAAAACAGCTTGCTGTCGACTATAACTGCCGGGAAAGCGACTTTGACTACGGCAACCTCATCGTTACCGAATTCGCCCAAAACGAAGGCAGAAATATGTGTTCCGACGGCGACCGGGCAATGCGTGCCGTTTGTTTCGGCGGTGCGGCGGTTTTTTCCGCAAAGCCGAAGCTTGCCGCGGATCTTCGCCGCATCTTCAAGGATAAAGACCCCGAATGGATCTTTGAGGCAAATTCCCTCATCATGATAAGCGAGATACTCTATCTCCACGGTCACACCATCGACGATATGCACCAGTATTACGTTCCGGATCCGGAACTTCCGAAAACCGCCCCGGAATATGAGATCGAATGGGTGGAATCCGGCTTCGAGCGCTTCAAAAACGACCCCCTTGCAAAAAAATCCCTCGCCTTTGACGAAAGAACGCCCGATATGATTGCCGTCATCGCAAAGGAAAACGGAAAACCCATCGCCATGGCCGGCGCGTCCGCAGACAGTCCTTCTCTCTGGCAGATAGGTATCAGCGTAGCGCCCGAAGCAAGGGGCAAAGGCGTCGCAGCGAACCTCGTGGCGGTGCTCAAGGACGCTGTTCTTGAAAAAGGAAAAATCCCCTATTACGGAAGCGCCGTTTCCCATACCCTTTCCCTCAGCGCCGGAGTTGCCGCCGGGTTCTTCCCCTGCTGGACCCAGATTCTTTCAAAGGAAAGAACCGATGAATTCCTTGGAATGCACGGAACGAGATAAAAATTTTTCGGCTGAATTTTCGCTTTTTCCAACCCACAGTTGGAAAAGCCCTTCCGCTCCAACAAACGTTCGCTTGTTTTCGTCAAAAAAACGCGGTAAAATCTGCTTGTAGCTACAAGAAAACAAACTTTTTGAAGGAGCTGATAAAATGTCTTTGGGAAGCAATATCTCAAAATTAAGAAAAGAAGCCGGAATGACCCAGGAAGCCCTTGCACAAAAGCTGGACGTAACCAATCAGGCGGTATCCAAATGGGAAACAGACCAGTGCTGCCCGGATACCCTTCTTCTGCCGAAAATCGCCGATATCCTCGAAACGAGCATTGACGCGCTTTTCGGAAGAGCATTGATCGTCGTTTGGGAAGATAAAGAACATTTCCGTCTTTTGAGCTATGACGAAGAAACGAAAAAAACGAGTGATTACGACGGCAGCGACATGATTTTTTCCTTTAAGAAACCGGAAATCAAGGTCGAAGAGCTTCTTTCAGCAATCTTTTTGGAAAAAGATAAAAACTAACAGAAAAAAGCATCCAGGGAGCGGCGCCTCATAATGAAGCGCCGCTCCTTTTTACCCGGGCGAATCATACCCTCGGGCGCAGCATATAAAAACGGAGCATTTCCATAAGAAACGCTCCGAAATCCGCTGTTTTTATATGATATTTTTTAAAAATTCTTCAAGCTCATTTTCATCCGCAAAATCACTTTTCGATCTGTCTGCGGTAATTTCAAAGGGTTCACCGCCCGCAACGACTATCCTCTCGCAAAGCCGGAAGGCCTCCGCAGGGCTATGGGTGATGATAAGGGCGGTCTTTCCCGAAATTTCTTCCCGGATAAGCTCAAGAACCTCTGCGGAAGTTTTAATATCAAGCCCCCGGAGCGGTTCATCAAAGAAAAAAACGTCTCCGCCGAAGGCAAGCGCCCTTGCGATCGCAAGTCTGCGGCACATTCCGCCGGAAAGCTCGTCCGGATATTTATCCGCCGCCTCCAAAAGCCCGACCTTACCGAGATATTCCTTTGCTTTTTCCTTCGGAATATTTACCGCGGCAAGATTTTCCGCGGCGGTGAACCAGGGCAACAACCTGTCCTCCTGAAAAATGAAGGAGCACTTTTCGTGCTCAAAAGGGATTATTTTGCCGCTCTTTGGAGCAAGGTGCCCGCAGGCAAGTTCGAGGAACGTCGTCTTTCCGTATCCGGACGGACCGAGTATGGCGGTGGAAACGCCTTCCTTTGCGGCAAAGGAAAAATCTTCGAGCACGCATTTTTCGCCGTATGCGAAATTTACTTTGCAAAATTCAAGCATGAGCACGCCCTCCCTTCGACGTAAGCATCAGAAGGAGCTTTTCGAGCAAAACGCTGAGCACCACCACCGCAGCAGTCCATGCGAAAGTATCCACAGTTTCAAAATAAATCTTCGAATCATGCAGCGCGGAGCCGATGGAATCCTTGTACGGGCATATAACTTCCGCCGCGATTCCGGCTTTCCATGCCATTCCCACCGCGCTGTTAAGCGCCGCGGTGAAATACGGCTTTACTGACGGGACCGTTATCCTCAGAAAGCTCTCACTCCTGGATAGACCAAAGGCTTTCCCCATACGGAGAAGGTCCGGATCCACCGAAAGTATGCCTTTTTCAACGTTCGCCCATATAGCCGGGAGCACTATGAGCATTGAGGTGAAAGCGGGTACATTCTCAACGCTGAGCCAGAGTATGGCGAGTATTATGAACGAGGCGACCGGCGTCGCTTTTATGATATGGAGCGCCGGAGAAAAAAGCGTCCTTAAAAGCGCCGATCTCGCGGTGAGCACCGCAACGGCAATTCCGAGCACCGTTCCGAAGAAAAGCCCCGAAAGCACCCGAAAAAGCGAAGTCAAAACGGAAACCCAAAAGGTCTTTTCCGTACAAAATTCAGCGAGCCTTTCAAGAACCGAAATGGGCGACGGCACAAGAAAATTCTGACCGACAGCCATATATACGCCCTGCCATACCAACAGCCAGAACGCCGCAGAAACCGCGGCAGAAAGCGCTTTTTTCATCTTCTGCGTCACCGCCTTTCGTCAAGAATCAAGGTTTGGAATCAGCCGTAAAAATCTTCCCCGGGCATTGCTCCGCCGATGCTTGCGGGATTCGCTTCAAAGAGCACCGCAAGGAAATTATTGAGCACAGCTCTGTATTCATCGCCGGAAAGCCAAACGATATTGCAGCGCGGAATTGCGGATTCTGCCACGGCGGCGGTGGCAATTCCGTATTTTTCGATAAGGACGCCTGCGGCGGCCGGATCGGAATTGGTGAATTCTATGCTCAAACCGTAATCATTGATGAACTCCGCAACCGCTTCCGGGTTTTCATCAAGAAAAGCTCTGCGTACCGCGATGCCGCCCATGGTGAGGACTTCGCCGGTGAGCACGTTCCACTCCTCGGAAATATTGAGCGCAACTCGGAAATCTTCGCTCTTGCTCATGATGTTGGTAACAAAGGGCTCCGGAAGCATAACGATATCGTATTCCCCTGTAAGGGCAAGGGTCGCGGCTTCGCTGTGTTCGCTCGCCCAATAGATTTCGGCGCTGACGCCGTTTTCCGCAAGGATATAGTTGAGCACGTATTCCGCGGTACTGCCCTGCCCGGAAGCAAGAATGGTCTTACCTTCAAGGTCGGTGATGCTCACGATGCTTTCGCCGTTCTCAAGGATATAGAGAACGCCGAGGGTGTTCACTCCGAGGCAGACAATTTTGCCTTCGGTCTTATTGTAAAGGCTGGAAATCGCGTTGGTGGGAAGAGCCGCAATGTCAAGGTCACCCTGAACGAGGCGTCCGGTAAGCTCATCAGCGGCGCCCGCAACGGTGAATTCATAATCGTTGAGGGTAAGCCCCTGCTCATTCTGATCCATAAGCCATGCGGCGCCCATACCGGTGGGCCCTTTGAGCACGCCGACGCTGATTTCGGCACCGGTAAACTCAGGCTCAACGGCTTCCTGCTGTTCGGATTCAGCCGCGGAGCTTTCGGAAGAGGATGAAAAATCGGTGTTTTCCGGTTCTTCGGTTTCGTTTGAGCACGCAGATATGCTCAAAATCATAATAAGTGCAAGGATAAGGGAAAAAAGTTTTTTCATTTTGTTTTCCTCCATATAAAATGCTTTTTTCAAAGCTTTAATATAACAATTTTTCTGCCGGTTTTCTCGATAAGCCCGCGTTCCGTAAGGGAATCAAAGGCGCGGTAAACCGAAGCCCGCCCGATACCGAGCATCATGGCCAGTTTTGAAACGGAGCACGGAAGCTCGAATTCCCTTTCGCCTCCGGATGCATTGAGCAGCCAGCGCATAAGTTTTTCGGGTGCTTCGCCTTCGGAAAAGGCCGAAAGCTTTTTGTTGAGAAAGTGTATCTTTCGGGAAAGAAGGGTCGCATATGCCTTTGCAAATTCCGGCGAAGCGGAAAAGGCCTCCTCGATAAGCTCCTTCGGAAAAACCGCGAGCCGAAGCGCGCTTTCCGCCTTTATTTCCGAAGGAAACTCCGCCTCCTCGTAAAAAAGTGTCGCCATGCCGAAAACGTCGCCCTCGCAAAGGGTATTTATAACGGTGCGTTTTCCGTCAAGGCAAAGCTTTGTAACGGAAGCCCTTCCCCGGATTATCAGCGCAAGGCAGCGGCTGAAATGATCCCTCGTCATGACTGTTTCGCCTTTTTTTGCGGAAATGATTTTTATTCTTTTTTCAAAAAAATCCGTCGGAACACTTGAAAACAGTTCATTTTTCAAAAGCGCCGCTTTATCCCCTGTTGTCATGGCAACCCCTTCCTTTCTGTATCAAATGATACAATATTTTCAGTGTATTGTCAATATATTAACAGCAAATAATTATAATCTTCCTCATCCAAACGGGCGGCATCAATCCCCCGCCCCATGTTGAACGGCGAAATGTCTTATCCGGTAAAACAAAAAAGACGTCCCGAACAGAGGTGCCTCTTAAGGAAGTGCCTCCGTTTTTTGTCCTCGGGTTTTGCGGGCTACTGGTGGCATCGCAAAGTGATGACGGATCAGGATAAAATGTAGGGAACGGTCTTGACCGTTCCGCAAGCAAGAAACGCGGAGCGCTTACCTCCCTTGTCAAAGGGAGG
>CAZOOL010000075.1:0-8635 GCA_964581405.1 uncultured Oscillospiraceae bacterium
AAACCTGATGCGCTATATTATTATAATCATTTTTACGGCGATTTACAACTGTTTGCAAAAAATTTATTCTGATGCGACGGAATTGTACCATGCAATACAAAAACAGCATCCGCCGCGGTTGGCAAGATGCTGCTTTTGTGTTTGTGGATATAGAAAAGAGTTGGGGTATCAGTGGCTGGTAAGTCCGCCATCAATGACGAATTCAGCACCTGTTGCAAAACGGGATTCGTCAGACGCAAGATAAAGATAAATATATGCCATATCGATAGGCTCGGCCATATTGAAAGCAAGAGGAGTTGCTTCAAAGAGCATTTTGGTTGCTTTTGCGATTGCTTCTGCATCCCAGTTACCGCCGCAACCACCGGTCATAGTGGTTCCGGGACAAACAGTATTTACACGAATTCCATCTTTGCCGAATACGTTTGCAGCGTGTTTAGTAAGAGAACGAACGCCGCCTTTTGCTGCTGCATATGCAACACTGCCGCCGTCTGCAATTCCGCCCATGAGACCTGCAGTGGAAGAAGTGTTGATGATGGAACCGCCGCCGTTTTTCTGCATGTAAGGAATAACGGCTTTCATTCCAAGCCAGGAACCTTTAAGGTCAACGTTCATAATAGTGTCCCATTCGCTTTGGGGAGTATCAAGGATTCCGCGGGGGCCGAACTGAAGTCCTGCGTTGTTTACGAGAACATCGATTTTTCCAAAAGCTTCTTCGGTTGCTTTTGCAACATTGTTCCATCCTTCTTCATCGGAAACATCAAGTTTCATTCCGAGAATGTTGGGGTTTTCAAGAGCGGTGATGGCTTCGATATTTTTAATATCTACTGCGACAACTTTTGCTCCTTCTTCTGCAAAAAGTTTTGCTGCAGCAAGGCCCATTCCGCTTGCTGCACCGGTGATAATTGCTACTTTTCCTTCAAGACGATTCATTTGTGTACCTCCAGACTTATTGAAAGATAACCAACAAGTTGTTGACTTTCTTTGTTGAAACAAGTATACTTTGTTAAGGATGTAACAGTCAATCACCAGATTATTTTGAATAGTAAGTAGAACAACAGATTGAAATATTTTGTAGGATAACAGGAGAATTTTTCATGAGCGAGGATAAAAGAGTTCGGTACACAAAGATGTTTTTGAAGGAGAGTATGATAAAACTTCTTAATGAAAAGCCGCTTTCAAGAATTACTGTTACGGAACTTTGCAAAGAAGCAGAAATTAACAGATCGACATACTATACCTATTATCTTGATCCTTATGACCAGCTTAAAAAACTTGAATCAGAATTTATAAACGGATTAAAAGAATATATGGAAAAGGATTTTTATGGGGCTTCGCGTAAAGATCTGATGAATATAACTGTTTCCATGTGCGAGTATTATCATAACAACCGTGCTTTGTATCTTGTTTTGAACAACAATGAAATGCGTGGAGAATTTGAAACAAGTCTTATGGATACTCTTAAAGATGTTGCTATTTACAATCTCCGGATGGAAAATCTTCATTATAGTGAGGATATTGAAAATTATGCAATATGTTTTGTAATGTCCGGAAGCAACACAGTGATATATAAATGGCTTAGCGAAGATTATGAAAAATATACGCCAAAAGAAATTGCAGAATATCTTTTTAATATAAGTTACGGCGGTCTCAGAAAAATCAACAAATAAAGAGATATTGATTTAGGGAAATTGGGTATGAACAGTATCGATATAATAAATCCTGATATTTGGAGAATCAGCGACGAAAAATATGAAAAAACGTTTTTTCAAACACCTATTGAGGTTAATACCGGGATACTTGCCTGTATTGAAAACGGAACACCGGAAATCCTTGATGAGCTTTTTGACGAGCACACTTTTGAATATTTTCGCTCAATTTTTTTGGAAAATGAATCCTATGGCGAAATAATGAGCTTTAATTGTGGTGCGGCATTTGCTTTTTCGGTGAAGGGAGGGCTCCCTTTTGAAAGAGCTTCTGCCGTTTCATCAAAGTTCATTGATGCTTCGAAAGGATCCTCTTCTATTGATGAATTTATTTTGCTTAATCATGATATGTTTATTGAGTTCGCAAATGAAGTAAAAAGAGCCAAAAAATCACTTACCGGTAATATTGCGGTTGATACTGCGGTTTATTACATTGAAAATCATGTAAATGAAAAAATGAGGATATCAGATATTGCCGATTATTGTTTTTTAAGCATTTCTAGGCTTCAGCATCTTTTTTCAAAAACTATGGGAATATCCATTTCGGAATATATACGAAAACAAAAAATCAAAAAAGCTTGTTTTCTTCTTTCGTACACACCGTTGAACAGTACCAAAATAGCGGAAAAATTATCTTATGCTTCACAAAGTCATTTTATTGATCAGTTTCGCAAAGAAACAGGAGTTACACCGATAGAATACAGAAAACAATATCCATATACTTCGAACAGATAAGCATAATAGAGAAAAGAATAGCACAATTATTATATTACCTCAATTTTATTTCTGTTATAATTTAAACAAGCTATAATAAAATGGAGGTACTTTTTTATGAAATGTCTTTTTGTTGACGGTGTAAAACAAGTCTCTTTTCAGGAAAAAGCTGTTCCTGAAATCGGAGCAAAAGATGTAATTGTAAAACTTGAAAGCCGTGGAATTTGCGGAACAGACCTTACCAGCTATCGTTACGGAATGCCCAACGGATTCGGTCACGAAATGGCCGGATATGTTTATAAAGCCGGCGAAGAAAGCAGCTTCAAAGAAGGCACAAGAGTTTTTGTTTCCAATACATCTATGAATCTTGTTGGATATAATCCGGAAACCGGTTATTCTTATTTTGGCGGATTTGCGGATTACATAGTTGTAAAGAATCCTGTAGAAAACGTTGACCTTTATCCCATTCCCGATTCCATGAGTTTTTCCGAAGCGGCTCTTGTAGAACCTTTCTGTGTCGGTATGAGCGGTGTTAAAAAACAGGCTTTTACGGCAGAAAGCAAAATTGTTATCTTTGGTGCAGGTATCATCGGTATGTGTGCTTTTGAATACCTCAAATCCAAAGGTGTAAAAAATGTTGTTGTTGCCGATATCTGTGAGCCTCGCCTTGCAATTGCAGAAAAAGCCGGCGCTGTTCCTTTCAACAGCGCAAACGGAAACATGAAAGAATTTCTTACCGAAAAATTCGGACTTGCTTTCTCGATGACCGGCGGTATGGTCCCTGATGTTGATGTATATATTGATGCGGCCGGTGTTGCAAGCCTTATAAATGAAGCTGTCGGAATGATTAAAAACGGCGGAGCAATTACCGTTCTTGCTGTTCATCACGCTCCCGTTGAGCTTGATTTTGTAAGTCTTATGTATAACAACGTAAAACTTTCCGGTTCCTGCATGTTCAGCCATGATGATATCATGGAAGCAATCGATATTATCAGCAAAGACCCCGATGTTGCAAAAACTCTTATTACACATGAAATTCCTTTTGAAGATGCAGTTTCTGCTTTCCAAATTGCGGACAATGCTTCCGAATCCCTCAAAGTAATGCTTGTTGGATAATAAAATAATAATCAAGGTATCTAATCAAAAAACAGCACCTTGCCTGTCGCGGCAAGATGCTGTTTTTGTTTGGGGGTATTATATAGTGGATTTGAGGTACTCTGTTTCATTTATACGGAAAGATAATGTCATAAGGCTGTCGCCGAGATGAACGTTGCGCACCTGCACTCCGTCAATGGACTGCAGATCAACCGGCGCAAAGTTCCATATTCCTTTCACCTTGCATTTCACAGCCTTGCGGTATATTTCTTCCGCGGCCTTTTCCGGAACGGCAATGATAACAATATCCGTTTCGTTGCTTTCAAGATATTTTTCAAAAAGCTTTATATTCATGATTGGGATTTCATTTATCCGCATTCCCTCATACATAAGGTCATTATCAAAAACCGCGTCAATGAAAAATCCGTCTTTTTCAAAATCTTTATAGCTGATGATTGCTCTTCCGAGGTTTCCCGCTCCGACCACAACCATGCTGTGCTTTCCGCATATTCCGAGCAGTTCACGAAGGCGTTTTTTCAGTGACGCAATGTTGTAATCCTCTGTTCCGCCGCATATATGAAAATCCTGGCGTACCTGAACGCTTGTGTTGCCGATTTTTTCCGCAAGCATTGCGGACGTTATTTTTTCAAAGCCCTCTGCTTCCATGCGGCAGATATTTCGGTAATATGCGGAAAGCCGTTTTACAACCGCTTCCGGAACATCTCCGATATTCAAAAGCAAAAGCCTCCTTTTCCTGTTAAAAGCCGTTTATCCTATTCTGGTGTACATCATAAAATCGCAGTGCTCGGGCGTATTCATAACGTTGCCCAAAAACAGATAATCGACGTAAACATAATCTTTTATTTCGTATCCGGATGCTGCCATTGTTTCCTTGAAACGCTTGCAGCAATCACCTACGTTTGACCATGCATCCTCAAAATACATAAAGGCATATTCGCCTTTTTTTCGGATTTTAAGGCATTGATCCTTTTGTTTTGATGCAATTTTGTTGTAACGGTACGTTGAACAGAATTTATCGCTGTTGAAATCTTCAGGATCAATCATATCGTTGCAGAAAACAAACGGGCGGTTAATATACCTTTTTTCAAACATATAATTCACGTGTTCGCTGGTAATTTCCCAGTTGCAGTAATACTTGTTCTTGTTCGGGTCTTTGTAATAACTTTTATCCGGAACAAGATATTTATCGTCAAAGCAATTTGCCTTTGTTGCAATAAGATATTCTTCGTTAAGATGTTTTATCTCGATTTCGCCGCAGTTCGGTTCGTTCTCGCTTATGGAAAGAATCATATCCTCCACAAAAAGAATGGTATCCTCAATCTCTTTAAGGCGTTTTTCAAGATTTTCCTTCTTTTCCGAAAGCTCTTTTGCAAGCACCTGACGATCCCTTGAATCCACTTTTTCTTTTATTTCATCAAGAGAAAATCCCGCTTCCTGAAGGGATTTTATAAGCCTGAAAAAATAATACTGCCTGCTGGAATAATAGCGGTATTTGTTTTCGCCGGTCACAGCCGGTTTAAGAAGTCCTTTTTCATCATAATGAATAAGCGTATCCTTTGTTGTTCCGCAAAGCTGCGCAAATTCCGAAACCGTATAGAGGTCTTTTTTCATATTCATTGCCTCCTTTTCGGTTTCAATCATATAATAATTTTCATTCTTTTTCAAGAATGGTCCTTATCTCCTTTTCATCGAAAGCACATCCGATTATTTTTTTCGCAAGTTTTCCTGTATCCGTTTCCTCAAGGGCATCGCTGAAAACTTTTGCGTTTTCGACGATTCCGTTTTTTACCTCTGCGTTCACCTGCAAAAGGTTCCCGCCGATTTTGTATTCGAGCATGGCCTCGAACTTCGGTGCTTCGCCGAAAATCCATTTTTCAGAAGATATCATGCTGCGGATTTTTTCAACTTCCGGTTCGTTTTCAATTTTGAGCACGCGTTTTTCCGAAAGAGCATCGACGAAAACCGAAATGAATTTCTCCGCGGAAATTTCCGTGCTCACGGTGCTCAAATTAATTACGCGGCTTTTTACGGAATCGATTCCGTGGGATTTTATCTTGAGTTCCGACGGTGTAAGGACGCTATAAAGATTTTCGATATCAACGTTTATCATCAAAGTTCCGTGATACATTCTTCTTTCGCCTTCCGTAAGATAAGCCGTTCCGGAAAATTTCTTTCCGTTATAAAGAAGATCGTTCCTTGCGGAAGTTACGGATTCAATTCCGAAAGCCGAAAGGGTATTTTTAATCCTTTCGGCAATAAATCCGTCGTTTTCTTTATTTGTGATATAGGTAAAATTCAAGTTGCCCGAATCCTGATAAACCGCGCCGCCGCCGGAAAATCTTCTTACCGGAAGGATACCTTTCTCTTGCATGTAATCAAGGTTGCATTCCAGAAAAGCATTCTGGTTGCGGCCGATTACAACGCATGGGGCGTTTTGCCAGAAATATATGACATCTTCGGAAAACGCCCCTGAAAAGAGATATTTCTCAAGCGCGACGTTATAGTAAGGATCGCGGCTTTCTGAAATAACTATCGAAACCATTACTGATGAAGAGTGCCGATTCCAAGACCCATTGCGGCTTCGTGGATAACTTCGCCGGTGGTCGGGTGTGCAAAAATTGTGCTTCTGATTTCGGAGTCTTTAAGTCCGTTTGCAATGGCAACGGTTACCGCGGCGATAAGGGAAGATGCGTCCGCGCCGATGATGGAACAGCCGATGACGTAATCGTTTTCGTCTTTAATGAGCTTGATATAGCCTTCGGTTTCGTTCATGGTAAGAGCCTTGCCGTTGCTGATGTAATCAAAGCGTCCGACGGTATATTTTCTGCCTGCGGCTTTAAGTTCATCTTCGCCCCAGCCGACATTTGCTATTTCGGGAGAAGTGAAGGTTACGCTGGGAACGTTGATTTTGTTGAACTCGTGGTTTTTGCCCATGATGTTGTCAACGGCGATGATTCCCTGATGGCTTGCGGCATGTGCAAGCTGAATGATATTATTGACGTCGCCGATGGCGTAGATATGTTCAACGTTGGTTCTCATGCCGTTGTCAACTTTGATGCCTCTGCCGCGCTCGTTGAGTTCAACGGAGGTTTTTTCAATGCAAAGACCCTCAAGGTTCGGGTTTCTTCCGATTGCAACAAGAACTTTTTCACTTTCGATGGAAACTTCCGCGCCGTCTTTTTCGAAGGTGGTGACAGCTTTTCCATCAGCTTCCTCAAATTTGGTAACTCTGGAAGAAAGTTCAACGCGGATTCCCTTTTTGAGAGCGATTTTGCAGATCTCTTCGGAGATATCACGGTCAACCATGGGAAGAAGTCTGTCCATAAACTCAACAACGGTTACCTCTACACCGAGATTGCGGTAAAGGAAAGCAAATTCAAGACCGATTACGCCGCCGCCGATGATGGTGATGCTTTCCGGAAGAACGCGGTTATCAAGAGCGGTGGTGCTGTTGAGAACGAAAGGCAGTTCGATTCCGGGAATTACGATTTTGGAAATATTGCTTCCGGTTGCGATGATGACGTCATCATAAGTAATTTTATGCTCAACGCCCTCTTTATCTTTTACAAGAACTTCCTTGTCGCTGAGGAAGGAAGCGCTTCCGCGGAGAACGTTTACGCTGTTTTTATCCATAAGTCCGTCAATTCCGGAAACAAGCTGGTGAACAACGCTGTTCTTTCTGTCGATGATTTTATTCATATCCGGAACAGCTTTTTCCGCGATAATGCCGAAATCAAGCGCATGGTTTACGTTATGGCAGATTTCGGAGGATTTTACGAGAGCTTTCGTGGGAATGCAGCCGACGTTAAGGCAGGTTCCGCCGAGGTTTGCTTTTTCAACAAGGGTGGTTTTAAGTCCGTTTTTCGCCGCATAGATTGCCGCAACATAGCCGCCGGGACCGCCGCCGATGATAAGAAGCTGGGTGTGGAAATCCTTTTCCTCCGCTTCGCCGTCGGTAACGATTGCAAAGAGCTCTGCGCCTTTTGCTGCGGTTTCGCCTTCTGAAACGGAAACTGCGGAAACAGTTCCGCCAACGGGTGCCTTATAGATTTTATTGTTTTTGCCGCCTTCAACTTCCGCAAGAACGGTTCCCTTTTCGACTTTGTCGCCAACGGAAACCGCGATTCTGCAGACTTTTCCTTCTTCCTCCGCAAGAACTTTTATCTCTTCGGAAAGTTCTTCCGCGGTCATAACGGATTCGTCCTTTGCCACTTCTTTTCCCTCTTCGGCAAGGATTCCGGTGATTTTCATTTTTGCTTTTGCTTTGATTGCGGTGTTGTTTTTGCCGCCTTCAACCTGAAAAAGCTCGGTTCCCTTTTCAACAACGTCGCCGACGGAAACGTTTATTTTGCCGATTTTTCCTTCTGCACTGGTTTTAATATCCATATTTTTTCTCCTGTATATTCATATATAGCTAAAAAGCGAGATGATGTGCACCTCGCTTTTTAGCATTCAGTTTTATGTATGATTATTTGTTGGGATCAAATGCGTCAAGGCAGGGCATAAGAGTTGCGGAAATATATGCCATGGTGGGGCCGCCGCCATAAACCATTGCTGTCATTGCTGCATCAAGGATTTCTTCTCTGGTTGCGCCTTTCTGGAATGCGCCGTTTACATGATAAATGATGCAGTATTCGCATCTGCAGTAAACAGAAATTGCAATACCGATAAGTTCTTTGGTTTTAGCATCGAGAGGGCCGTTGGTTTCTGCGGCGTGCATAAATCCAGAGAAAGGACCTACAACGTCGCTTCTTTCAGTACCGACAGCGTTCATTCCTTTGAGAAGATCTTCATACATTGCGCGTACATCTTTAGACATAACAATACTCTCCTTTTAACCTGTTTTTTGACAAAACAAAGCGTCTGTTTTGCCTTTAACAAGAGTATAAACTACCGGGTTACCCCGAGGTCAATAGGTGAAACGCAAAAATGTTAAAAAAATATCGCAAAAATTATATAAGCATTTTCGTTATCACATATTACGAGATGATAAATTTATAATAAGTAGAGGCAACTATCAATCCCAATTATTCTATTATACCCTCCACCCTCTAAAACCCATTCCTCCGGTTCACTTTCTCCTCCAAAATATCGATTTTCCC
>CAZOOL010000076.1:0-3494 GCA_964581405.1 uncultured Oscillospiraceae bacterium
ATCAGCCCGGAGGCCAGCCAAGTTCTCTTCCTGCAAGAACGTGGAAATGAAGGTGGGGAACGGTCTGGCCTGCGTCGGCGCCGTAGTTGGTGACAACGCGGTAGCTTTCGATGCCCTGTTCCTTTGCGATTTTTGCGATGACCTCGAAGATATAGGCGACGATGGCGCTGTTTTCTTCGGTGATAACGCCTGCGCCGGTGATGTGTTCCTTGGGGATTACAAGGAAATGAGTGGGAGCCTGGGGGTCGATGTCGTTAAAGGCAAGAACACGCTCGTCCTCATAAACCTTGCTGCTGGGGATTATTCCGGCTGCGATTTTACAGAAAAGGCAGTTTTCCATAAAGATTATGCTCCTTTCTAAGAAATCCGAACGGGCGGATAATATCCGCCCCTACGGTTCAATTATTTATTGATGAGAAGGGTTTCAACGATTTCAGCTGCGGAAGCAAGGGCTTCGTCGATCATTTCGGGATTTGCGCCGCCCATTGCGCTGTCGGGTCTGCCGCCGCCGGAACCGCCGGCCATTGCGGCGATTTCCTTGACGATCTTGCCCGCGTGTGCGCCTTCTTTAAGGGCGTTGATGCCGCAGACTACGAGCACGCTTACTTTGTCGTCATTGACGGAAGCAAGAAGTGCGATAGCATCCTGTGCGGTGAATTTGATGTGGTCGCCCATGATACGGAGGCTCGCAGGGCTGATGCCTTCGAGCTTGGTGCAGATGAATTTGAGTCCGCAGATCTCTTTTGCGGAGGAGATAAGGCTTTCGACTCTCATCTTTGCGAGCTTGTTGTTAAGCTCTTCGATCTCTTTGTCCTTTGCCTTGAGGTCAGCCATGACAGCGGCGGATTTCTGTGCAACTTCGCCGACGCCGTTTACCTTGAGGTTGGCGGCGGTTTCCGCGAGGGTGCCGTTCATCTGGTCGATGTAATCAAGAACGCCGGTGCCGGTAACGGCTTCGATACGTCTTACGCCTGCGGCAACGGAAGATTCGCTGATGATTTTGAAAAGACCGATTTTGCTGGTATTTGTAACATGGGTGCCGCCGCAGAACTCGATGGAGCGTCCGGAAACGTTTACGACGCGGACGGTATCGCCGTATTTTTCGCCGAAGAGAGCCATTGCGCCCATTTTCTTTGCGTCCTCGATGGGCATTTCGTTGATGTCAACGTCAAGGGAGGCAAGAACCATTTCGTTTACAACTCTTTCGGTTTCTGCAATTTCCTCGGAGGTCATTGCGGAGAAGTGGCTGAAGTCGAAACGGCAGCGATTTTCGTCAACATAGGAGCCTGCCTGATGTACGTGGTCGCCGAGAACTTCACGAAGGGCTTTCTGGAGAAGGTGGCAGGCGGTATGGTTGCGCTGGGTTGCGTTTCTGATGGATTCGGTAAGTCTTGCGCGGACGCTGGAACCGGTTCTGATATGGCCGGAGCCCATAACGCCGATGTGCATAGTCTGACCGGTGGGGGATTTTTTGCAGTCGGTTACGTTGAAGATGGAGGGACCGGAGGTGATGGTGCCTCTGTCGCCGACCTGACCGCCCATTTCTGCATAGAAGGGGGTGGAATCGAGGATGATAACTGCTTCGTCGCCTTCGTCAAGCTCGGAAACGAGCTCGCCGTCCTTAAGGATTGCAAGTACTTCGGAAGCGGAATCCATTCTGTTATAGCCGACGAATTTGGTTTTTACGTCGCCGAGAGCCGCAAGGCTGTCTTCGACCCAGGAAACGCCGTTTGCGGAAGCTCTTGCATCGCGGGCGCGTTTTTTCTGGTCGTTCATAAGAACGGTGAAGCCCTCTACGTCAACGGTGATGTTTTTGTCCTCGAGGATATCCTGGGTGAGGTCGAGAGGGAAGCCGTAGGTATCATAAAGCTTGAATGCAACGTCGCCGGGGAGAACGGTTTCGCCGTTTTCTTCAAGCTTTGCGACGTAATCGTTGAGAAGCTCAAAGCCCTGGTCGATGGTGCGGCAGAAGCGCTCCTCCTCGGAAAGGATAACCTTCTTGATATAGTCGGCGTGCTCCGCAAGTTCGGGATAAGCAACACGGTTTTCTTCGATGACGGTGTCAACAACCTTGTAGATGAAAGGTTCGTTGATGCCAAGGAGTCTGCCGTGGCGTGCCGCCCTTCTGAGAAGGCGTTTGAGAACGTATCCGCGGCCTTCGTTTGCGGGCATAACGCCGTCGCTGATGATGAAGGTGGTGGAACGGACGTGGTCGGTGATAACACGGAGAGAAACATCCTTGACGGGGTCATCGTGGTATTTGATGCCGGCGATTTCGCCGATTTTTTTCATGATGTTCTGAACGGTATCGACCTCGAAAAGGTTGTCAACGCCCTGCATTACGCAGGCAAGACGCTCAAGACCCATACCGGTGTCGATATTCGGGTGCTCCATGCGTTCATAGTTGCCCTCGCCGTCGGAGTCAAACTGGGAAAATACAAGGTTCCAGACTTCGATGAAGCGGTCGCATTCGCAGCCGACGGTGCAGTCGGGGTGACCGCAGCCGTGCTCAACGCCGCGGTCAAAATAAATTTCGGAACAGGGTCCGCAGGGACCGGAACCGATCTCCCAGAAGTTATCCTCTTTTCCGAAACGGAAAATGCGGTCCTCGGAAAGTCCGATCACGTTATGCCAGATGTCATAAGCCTCGTCGTCGTCCTGATAAACGGTGACGTAGAGTTTTTCTTTCGGAAGCTTGATAACTTCAGTGAAATACTCCCATGCCCACGGAATAACTTCTTTTTTGAAGTAGTTGCCGAAGGAGAAGTTGCCGAGCATCTCGAAATAAGTGCCGTGACGGTCGTCCTTGCCGACGTTGTCGATGTCGGGGGTACGGATGCATTTCTGGCAGGTGGTTACACGGTGGCAGGGGGGTTCTTCCTGACCGAGGAACCATTTTTTCATCGGCGCCATGCCGGAGTTGATGAGAAGAAGGCTCTTATCATCTTTGGGGAGAAGGGGAAAGCTCGGGAGTCTTTTGTGACCTTTGCTTTCAAAAAAGCTGAGGAAGCTTTCGCGGATGTCATTTACGCCCATCCATTCCATTGGTATATCATTCCTTTCAATTAAGTAACAGTTTTAAAGCCTTCCCCTCATGGGGAAGGTGTCTTTTTTGACCTTTGGTCAAAAAAGACGGATGAGGTGTTTTTGCGGAGAAAATGATTTTTAAATGACGGCTGCTGAAGCGTCCTGCACCTCATCAAGAAAAAGCATTTAAATTAAAAAAGCCTCCATCCCTGCCATAAATGACGTTGGGACGAAGACATCTCCGTGGTACCACCCAAATTGCCGCAAATGCGGCCGCTTTGAAAAAACCTTTATAACGCAAGGCAAACGCCAAAATCTCTTTTGGAGGCTCCGGGGCGGCTTCCGAATCCGTTTGCAAACCTTTCTTTCAGCGGGCGAAAGGCTCTCTGTCATTGCGCGTTTTTCGGTTATTCCCATCAAAGCCATATGGCAATATTAAATTACAACAGATTAATTATATATATATA